>CAZXUT010000003.1:0-81700 GCA_964643785.1 uncultured Proteiniclasticum sp. | reverse complement strand
CGTACAGAAAGAGTTGGAGCGAAAGAATGACCTTATAAGAAGAATAACCGGAGATTTAATTAAAGAAATTGAACTTTGAAAGAACGAACAGTTTACGCTGAGCTACTAAAGTAAATCAGAGTCCATTCTAATATCTTAATCAGGGATCCGAAGTGAAAATTCCCTCGGGCTATTTCTTTACAGAATCAAGTTATCTAGATGTCAACAATCAAGAAAGAGAAGGTTCGTTTTTTATCTTTATCGGATAAACCCGAGAAAGTAATTCTTATTTCGCAACATCTTGAGAAAATTCGCCACTTCTGGCGAAAGCTGAAGTACCGTGTCAGTAGTCGAGATGACTCCCTGAGTCTGGGAATCCCCGACACGGTACTTTCTCCCAAAATTGAGATAAAGTATGTGATCAGATTTGAGCGTGTACTTTTTCGGGATATTCCGATAAAGACTTTTCGACTTTTTTGTCTAAAAGCTGTTACTCTTTTTCGGGTAATAGGCCTATGTTGAGCATAGGGCGTCCACCCACAAGACAACCCGCTCATTTTTGAGAGGGTTCTTTTTGCTTCTGCCACTTGTAGCAGAACTTTTCCACATTTTTGTTGGAAAGTCCGTTACTGACTATTAGTCAAAAAAGACTAACAGCTCAAGGTAACTCTCGCCAACTATGCCCCTACATGTTTGTACACCCTGGTCATTTTTGACCGCTCAATATTTTCTCCATAAGTGGGGAAGGAGCTTTATAACAAATCTGTTATTAAGTATATTGGTTGCTCTTTTTTTGGCAACCTATGTTCAACATAGGCCGTTATGAAAAGATGCCCCCTAAGTTAGAATTAGTCACCACCTATGGTGTCTACGGGATCGCATTTCGCAACCCCTAACGATGGGATGTTAATACCCTCATTTTAAATGATTGATTATAAGACGAGGGGACGATTCATCTTGTCATCTTTCCTATGAACATGGGTTCCTGGATCATATCGCCTTTCGACACATCTGCCGAATACATGAGCTCATACAATCCAATATGGATGATATGGTATCTGCATTTTACAGACCCCTTTAATACCCTCGCTATACGTTCAATTCATTTCATCAACTATGTTTTAATCGTATATTTACCCTTTACTTCAATTCTAGTAAACTCTAAAACCATTGTAATCTTTGCGGCTCATACCTTTACACAATAAAAAAGAAGTTACTCCGATTAAAAAGAATAGCTTCTTTCGTGTTTATGTATTGCAGATACAAAATAACATAATCATAATCTCATAGGTAACATAGTTCCTTAAATATCTATATATAAAAATTAATCTGGTGCGTATTTTTCTTTTAAATCACTCTGGTTCATTATCTTAAATCAAGTAAACGCTATTTTTTAACTTAACGATAAGCATTTAAGAATCTTATTTTCTGTTTCTAGTTCTTCCAGCTTCTCTTAATGCATGATACTAACTTGTCACTATTTTATTTCAAGGTACTCTTTAAGATCATCTTCTTTAATCTTCCATTTTCCACCTATCTTCAGGGCCTTTATCTTCCCATCTTTAATATAGCTGCTTACTGTCCTTGTTGATATATCAAGGATTTTCGCTACTTCTTTGATGTCATACAGCTTCACTTCTAACAATTTCATCACCCCTTGATTCCAGTACCTCTATTCTCTGTTTTGCCTGGAATACATAGTCGCCGATAATTTTAGCATATGTTTTATTAGCTGGAAAATCATAAGCTATATACTCTCTTTCTTCCGCGATGCTACAATCATATTTTTCGAAATATCCAGTCTGGAGATCCTGCAATAATAAACATGCCTTGTTTAGATCATCTTTAATTTCTGTTATTTCGTCAATCAATACCGCCATAGCCTGATCCTTTCTCGCCTGTAGTAAATCTTTCATTTTTTATTTCCCCCTTATTTATTGCATATTATTTCTTATAATTTCATACTACTGCATACTTTTTCATATGTCAACATTCTGATTAATGCTGAAAGTCTATACTCCCAGCTTCTAGGAATTATCAATATTCTTTTTATTTTATGTTTCTAGTTTTTCCAGCTCCGCTATTCTAAATATGCTATTACTTTTCTGAACATTTTTGAAAGCCTGGTATAACTTAACATCCTGTAATAGTGATGTTCATCTGTTCCAGCATTACAACAATTCTACCAATTTTCCTTGATACATAAGTTTCGCTATACCCTGTGATATCAGCAATTTTACTGTTTTTCACTCTATCAACATATCTTAAATACATAATCTTCTGATCTATTGGGTCTTCAATTCTATCGAGCATCTCAATAACCTTTTTGCATTTTGTCCTTTCACCTTCATAGATACTTAACTGATCTTCCCTGTACGTTTCTACAGCTGGATGTCCTCTGTACTTTTCGCACCAATTCAGCGACTCCATGAGGGTTTCAGCATAGATCAGATTCATCCAATATTCTTCAAGTAATTTTTTCATCATAAAAGCTTTTCCTCACAATAAATTTCAACTATTTTCTTATTCTCTGTTCTGAAATCAAGTATTCTTTCAAATCCTATTCTTTTTCTTTTCTCCTGGTACTTATTTTCTATTACGTCAAAACCGACATATGAAACATTAATACAATCTGCATCTACTATTCTCACTGTAACTTGTATTGATTGTTTCAGGCTGTCTGATGATTTCCTAGAAAGTATGGTCAAGTTATCACCAGGTACTATCAATCTGCTAGCTACAATCCTTATACTCTCTCTAATAGCTTTTACACTCAATTCCTGTTCCCTCATCCTTCTGATGCCTGAAGAGAATAAATCTGAGTAACCCTCTATAAGTTCATCCAGGTACTTTCTAGATATTTTACGAATTGAATCATCTATAATTCTGTAAAAATTGCTTTTAGTAATATTGCAATCAGTGATCATATCTTTGGCCAGCATCTTATCAGTGTTATCAAAAAAATAGAATAATATTTTAATGTCCTCTTCATCCTTGATCACGTCTTTAGCCATTCTCTCTAAATCTCTTCTCAAGGCTTTAATTGTCATTTCTCTTTCTACATCATCTAAGTAATCTGTTTTATCCTCTATCACATCTGAAAGACTACTTCCATCTTCTTCGCTGCCTATAGCCATATCAAGAGATACGGTATTTGCAAAAGTTCTTCTTAGCTCCAGGATCTCATCAAAGGGTATATGAGAATACTCACTCAGTTGTTTTGTGGATGGCTCATACCCGTATGCCTGGATATATTCATTCTCTGCTTTTCTAAGCTGCCTGTACGCTTTCTGTGGTTCATATGGCACTCTGATCACTCTGCCTTTGTCGTAGTAGAATCTGAATACAGCCTGTTTTATATGTATAGTGGCATAAGTTGAAAAAGCTCCCTGATCTGGATCATAGTTCTCTAGAGCGTTACATAAGCCTAAGAATCCTTCTTGAAAAAAATCATCATAGTTTATAATCTGATCATATTTCGGATGGTTACCATATGCCCATTTAAAGCTTTTGAGGGCTGCATGAACTAATCCTAGATTGCTTTCTACTATTTCATTGAACAGAGCTTTATTACCTTCCTGGTACTCTTTGATTAATTTGTCATTATCATACATAGAAACCCCCTCATAGGATCATTTAAACATTTTTGAATCTTTTATCAAAATCATTGGGTTCTTTTTCACCCGCTTTTTGAGGAACTACTATTTTCAATCTACTTGAAACGGTAAACCCTAGATCCGCGGCTGATTGTCTGCATTGAGTGAAAAAAGTGTTTTGTACTATCCTTAAACTTTCATAGGCTTCATTCTGCACTCCATTATCCGAATACGGCTGCATATCATTCATGATTGCCACTGTCTTTAAATACTCTTTTCGCTGCATTAAATACCTGGCTAAAGTATCTATATCAAGATTTGAAAATATACCCAAATCAAACAGGATCTTAGCGTGATACGTGAAATCCTTGCGTAAATCTTTAGGTAAATACTTGGGATATTTGATATTATCCGTAGGCGCCTTGATTTCTGAATTTCTTCTTTCCTCTATTTCTTTCTTTGTAAAATGCTTTTTTCCCTTAATTAACAATAAATCTATAGGTTCTTTTCTTCTCCCTGCCAACTCGATCACCTCGTTTTTTTATTTGTTTTTCATCTTTTCATATTGCTATGGCCCTTGATACTCCAAAGTTTCACTATTTACACGCGTATACCTGCTCTTTTTATCTGAACCTTCAAGATTGGCTCTATTAGCCGGTTACGGGAATTTCTCAAAAAGGGAACTTTGTAAAATGCGTATGGGGACAGCGCTTTTTGGTGGCATCCTTGATTCTTTTTGACCCCCCCTTACCCCTTTGATAGTCAAAGCACTTTATCCATTTAACTACCACGGTGATATATACTTATGCGTTCTTCAACTTGAAGGAAGATAAGGACAAGCTCTCACCTGTCCTCTTCTTCAGTGGTTATTACCCTGGTAACTTTACATCAATAGCTCTGCCGCCTTTGGGTGAATCTACCCTTATGAATTCCACCTTGTTTCCTTCTCTCAGATCTGTGAAAGAATTCTCTGTTACTCCTGAAGAATGAAAGAATACAGATCCATTATTCTCATCCTGGATGAATCCATAGCCAGCATCTCTGTGCAGAAATACTATCATGCCATTTTCTCTGTCATAATTCATGCTGCACCTCTACACTGTGATCTCGCATACCTGGTATGCTTTATCACTGGAGTCAACCTGAACCACGTCCACATACTCCATAACGCTGGCATAGCTTACATTCCTTGCAAATCCTAGATGAGCAGAGAAGCGGAACACTGGCTTTCCCATGTCGATAAGAGTCGCTGCTTCTTTCAGATTGCCCAGATACATTGGTACTTTCGATGCTGGAGAAGTCCCCACTGTAGGTAGAACAACGTTATTGAATACTTCAACAGGCTTATCCTTGTATGCCATTACAGCCTCATTCTGGGACCATGGCTTAAGTACTGGATTCCCTTCTGAATCTCTGAGTGTCTCCAGGTATTCAAATCCATCCTCATTGGTTAGAATGGTAGCTCCATACTTAATGGTTCCATCCAGGTTCTTCCAGGCTGTGCTTAGATCATCAGCTGTAGCTATTGGAACTATTACCTTATCTGCATTTAGAGCTTCAAAAGCTTTCTTGTTCTCTGTTACAACAGCCATCTTTGCAAATACCTTTACCACATATTCAAGCAGATCCTCATCAGCTTTATTTAATAGAGTATTGCCTATCTTGAATAAAGCTCCCTTTGGCTTCAGAATGAACGGAATGCCGATAAATTCTATCGTATCATCCTCATTGAACTCTTCTCCATCTGGCCAATCAAGAAGCTCAGGCACTCCCTCAAAATCCTCAACAGGGAAACTTCCCTTCAATGAATCAGCTTCCTTGTATCCGATATGATCACGGATGCTCTTATAGTCTCTGATCAGTTCATGGATTCTCTTGGCCATACCATCAGGCATTAGGTAAAGAGCGCCATTGGTTCCAGCTGGTACAAGTAAAGCGTTCTCTATGTCATTGAGATTTGTTCCCATAGACTTCTTGACTGCTGCTCTTATTGTCAAAACTTCAATGGATTTCCCTACCATTTCATCCGGAAGGACTGCATTCTTTAGAGATACATTTATCTCCGCCTCCAGAAGCCTTATCTGATCCTTGATATCCACTGCCTTTCCTAGAGCATTAGTTCCAGCTGTAGCTTTAAGTTCTCCATAAAGCTCTGCTCTTTCGTTTAATAGATCCTTGATGTCCGCTGCACTTATCATGTTCAATATGTTTTTCATAATTTTTTACGCTCCTATTTTTTATCTTTTTCAGATATATTTTTTATTTTTTCATCATTGTTTTTCATTAGCTCTATAAGGGTTTTACAAGCTTCTCGATCTTCATCATCAATGGCCTGTACTAACTCATTAGATATTGAGATAGATTTTTCATAAAGCACCAGCAACTCGATGTCCGTACGCGACTTATTAGGCCGGTTCTTGATTACTGTTTTCCTGATCTGTTTAGTTCTTCTTTCTTTTCTCATGTTTTTCTTTTTTCTCCTCTTTATAAAATAGAACCTGTTTACCTTAACCGCCTGAATCACTCTGATGTATATACTCTGTTTTAATAGCTCTCACCCCCTTTCAAGTTTTAAGTATTTTCATATAGCTTTTATTGTGATAGAATATTGTTATAGAAAAATATTTTCATTGTCCTTGCGGTGTAGCTTCGCTTCTACATCGCTTTTACTTTTAGTCAATTTTTCCACCGGACAACCTCCACCCGATAATCATTTTTTTATCTTTATCTGTACATGTGTTATATAACGCTTGTACTTTTTTTATTTGTTTTAAAAGTTTTTCGTTCATTAATATCAATCCTTTTCCTAAATATTATTCATTCCTCCAATCAATAATTTATAGGGATTGTTTTTACTGTGCTGCATCAAGTATCCTTGTATATTCCGGAACATTATTTCAATACATATATGCTATTCTCTACTCTATGAGATTTTGCTATTGAATCGAATATTCCTTCAAGATGTTCTCTTTCATACGATCCTAGAAGCATTCTTTCTCCTGTTGTAGCAATAACCCCATAAAGCTCCATTTTTGGATCAAAACAGTTTTTACTTTCTTCGACATATACACCAGCTAAACATAGGATCATACCTTTTTGTTTATTCCAGATATTGATCATTTCTTTACACCTCCTCAAAATGGTATATTTTCAAGATCTTCAATTGTTACGGGAAACATTTCAATTTCACTTTGTTGATTGGGATTAACTTGATTTTCAATTTTCTTTCGGTCTATATAGTTACTCCAGGAAAGAACATAATCTATGATCATTCCGTCCTCTGTCTCTTCAAGAAGCATCCCTGTAGTTTTTTGAAATACTGTCTCTACTTTTGATAAGTCTGAAAAATATCTATTCTTCAGTATTTGGATTTCTCCAGTGTTTTCTTTTTCCTCATCATAATTGCGCTTCACAGATAAGATAATGTCAGCTTTATTGTAGATATCAGATCCTCCAGAGATATCTTCAAAATCCATAGAGGAATGTTTTCTTACTGTTTTATTAGGATGTAGCACTATGATTATATGCACATTCTCAGATTTAGAGAGATCACAGCATCTTTGAACAAAGTCTGCTTGTTTTTCCCATTTCTCAGATACTTTCTCAATGCTAAGTGTACTCATAAGGTTATCAACAACTATTAAGTTCGGATGTTTCAACTTGATTTCCATATTTATCAGATTGAAAAGCTCATCTGTAGTCTTAAGTTTTGATTCTCCTTTGCTGAAAATAGTTAATTTCCCTTTATGCCACTTTTGAAGAGCTTCCAGGACAAAAAGCTTTGGTTCTATAAAATGTCTCTTATTCACTTTTACAGTGTCATAGAACTCAGTGTTCTTACCAATTACCCCTTTATATATATTATTGATAAGCATTGATTGTATTCCTTCACCAGCAATAAGAAGCACTCTATTTCCTTTATCAATGGCATTGATTAGAATCTGATTTACAAATGTACTTTTCCCACCGTTGGACCTTCCAGTTATTAGTGTTACCTGTCCAGGGCCTAGATCATTGATAGAATAATCAATTGTAGGAATTCCAGTAGGTATATATTTTCCTTCCAATTTACCAATACCTTCATATGGCATATTATCAAGATCTCTCAATCCTTCAATCTTTATAGCTGCACTCTCAATAATATGCCGTAGCTGTTTAGATCCATGTTTTAATAAAACTTCATTTGCATCTTTACAACCCATGAACTTATCCGGATTAGGTAATTTCACCTGGTGACCAAATTGTTCTAAAAAAGTCTGCTTCATTTTCTGTCCTACTTCGTCATTGTCTCCCAGGATAATCAATGCTTTGAATTTTCTGAGATATTCCTTTTCCTGGTTAATCAGCTTTTCAAGTGAAGCTCCACCGGTTCCAACACTACAGACATTCTTAAATCCGGCTTCAAATACTGCCATGGAATCAAATTCACCTTCAGTAATGATCAGAGGATCATTAAATTTTAGATTGTCTTTATTCAAAAGTCCGAATTTAGATTCTGTTACCGAAAAATACTTAGGTTCGGATGATTTCATATTTTTGAGTTTCACCCCAGTGATTACACCATTTTCAATATATGGAATTCCGATATTCCCGTTGATGTTACCTAATCTAAAGGATTTTATTGTTTCATTGCTTAAACCTCTGATTTCATTCAAATACTTTGTCTGATTTTCTGTGATTGCACTAAGCTGAAATTCCTTCTTAGGCTCATCAGGTACAGAATCCCATTGAAAATTATCCAGTTGATTTGGCTCTTTATGATCTTCATATATTTCCATAACTTCTTTATGTGTTAATCCCTTGTATTTTGTATAGAAACCATAAATATCAATTTTCTCATCACATGCAAAACAGTGAAATTGCATTGCATCTTTATGCCAGGCCATGGAAGGATTTTTATCACCATTGTTATGAACTGCTCGATTAGGACATTTACATTTACCGTTTCTGATCTGAAGTCCTAATCCATTGGCTATAACATCTTTAGCATCTTCTCCAACTTTTCTTTTCAGCTCCTCTATTGTCATATCATCCCCTCCATTCTGCCTTGCGTTTCTCTTCGAATAATTCTTCTAGTTCTTCCTGGCTCATCTCTTTCACTTTTCCAGGCTCTTTTCTAGGCTTATCAGTTTCGCTTGTACCAGGTAAGTAATCCAGATAGACTTCCTTATTTCCTAAGAAGTTATAGCTTGTTGTTATGAATTCTTTTTCCGTACCCTCAACGGTTTTCTTGTACCTTTTAGCACTTTCCAGAATCAGATCCGGTTCATGCTGCTTAATTACTTTCTTCCAGTTCTTAAATGTCTGTGCTTTTCCCTTTGGATGAGGATATAGTTTATAGAAACTCTCAAAAATATCTGTGTATGTGCCTGTCTTTATATTTGTCTTTATATTTGTCTTATCTTGGGTGAACAATTGATCACCTGGTGAGTGGAACGATTGTTCACCACCTGTATTGAACTCTGGTTCGCCTGTAGAACTATTGTTCACCTGTGGAACTATTGTTCCATACCCTAACCATGATTTATAATTTTTATTAATAGAAATCTCTCTGCTTTCTGTGGCTGTATGATCAGATACAATATGAATTACTTTTCCACTAATCAACTTATTCAACTCTTTGGTAATGTATCTTCTTGAAACCCCTGTACCTTTTGCTAAAAACGTTATTGATAAGCTGTGGCTTTTTCGATTGAACCCATATGTATATCTCATCACCATCATTAGAATCTTTAATTGCGTTGCATTGAAGTTTGATGAATAAATCACCTCGAGTAACCTATTTGCAATCCTTACATAGCCATTATTCAAATCAATTTCACTCATAACCATCACCACACTTTTCATTCGTCATGTTCTTCACCTGCCTTTCTTGTGAAGATTTCTATTGCTGCTCTATTCGACTTCGGAATAGATCCCTTCAACATGATCAATCTTTCCCTTTGCAATCAGGAACTTCTCAAACTCTTTGCGTTGCTCTTCATCCAGGAACATCATTTCAAACCCTAATTCAATAGCCTTGTTTGATGCCATCTCAGTCATTTCTGCCATTTCAGGGAATCTTTCTTGCAGAAATCTTCTCTTTTTCTCAATATCTTCATCTTCTTCTACAAATTCCTGGAAGGTGTTCTGAGTCCTTGCCACAAGCTCCAGGGCTGCTTTCTTCGCTTCAAATACATAATCTTCTACTACAGAAGCATACAGGCCCGCTCTATTGAAGTTATAAACAATATTTACCCTATCTTCTTTGTCATCACTTTCGTAATGCTGAAAATATTCTGTTGTCACTTCTTGCATAAGCTCCATGGCCTTGTTGAGTTTCCCAAATACGTCCATTACCTCATCAACTAAAACAGATGCAGCATTATTTTTCTTCATTTCAAAATTATTGTTCATTTCATTTCTCCTCGCTTTCAATTAAATAGTTCAAGTCATAACCCTTTGCCCGTGGGATTTATTATTGTTCATGTGATGATAAAAATTCATCTACTGTAGCTTTTGAAAATAAGATTTTTCCTTCAAGGACTATCCGTTTCAATCCCATATCCTGCCATTTAGCTAGAGTTACAAAGCTGCATCTTGCATATGCCTGAGTCTCTTTTAATGTCATGTATTCGGGATATTTGAGATCGTTCTGTTTTACATCGTGAATAACTTCTTTGGCAATACTAGTTAATAATTGCCTGAAATCTTCTTGAAACTGTTGGGGGACGGGTATGTTGATATTCATCTATTTCTCCTTTCAACTTCCTGCATTATTTCCGCTGCTAGGTTTATTCTTGGTAATCCTAGATAATCACGATATAGATTGATTGATTTTGCTATTAGTCTTAATTCCTTAATTAGTGGACTGTCTGAATAGTTTTTGTAGTCGCGCTTGATGTAATCTTCAGCAAAATCTTGTAAATAGAGATCATAGTAATCTTGGATTTTAGAAAGTATATGATCCATAACTTTACCTCCTATAAATATTTCAGAGCGAATATCATACTTATAAAGAGAATCAGCAACGATCCAGAGATGTAGATCACATCAACAGCTTTACATAAGAATTTTTCATACCTGGTTAACTTCATTTCTTTCAGCTCCTTTACTTTTCGTTAAAGAATAGATTTCCTACCGAACTGTCTAATTCTTCAGCTATTTTTGTCATAACATCAATACTTGGATTTTTTGCCTTCCCTTGCTCTATTTGCATTAAGTACTGTGCTGATATCCCCACTCTCTTAGCAAGATCCTTTTGTTTTAACCCGTATTCAATTCTTGCTATTTTTACTCTAAGCCCCATTCACCTCATCTCCTTTCTTACCAATTCGGTTGTTTATGTCTTTTATATTACTACCAGTTCGGTAACTTGTCAATAAGTTTTAAAAAATAAATTGACAAATTGGTTATTTTTATATATTGTTTAATTGAGGTGAAGTATAATGCTCGGAGAAAACATTAAAAAATACAGGAAAAGAAATAAATTAACCCAGGAACAGCTCGGTGAAAAGCTAGAACTCTCAGGTGTCGCTATAATGAGATATGAAAAAGGTCAAAGAGAACCAGGTATTGATCAATTGCATAAGATAGCTGAAGCCTTAAATGTCTCGCTTAATGATCTACTTGGTGAATCAGAAGTATTTGATAATGACTTTAATGTTGATGATTTTGATGAGATCGCAAAAAAATACATTTTGAAATTGAAAGAAGCTCTTATCGAATCCGGTGGTGCAAATAACATTTCAAATACTGTGATCTTGCAAAATCTGATCATCAAGCAAAAAGCTGAAAGGGATGCTCTACAATTTGTAAAGCTTGATAGATCCTCGCCCCGCCCAGAATTTGACATAGATGAAAACGGCAATTTGATTACAGGAGAAAAACTCTATTTATCTTTATATAACCATTACAAAAACGAATTTTTTACAGAGAAACTGAGAAGATTAGAAGCAAGATTCCCGTACATAGATAAGTACGAAGATGAGGAATCACTTATAAGTGCACGTGAATATTATGACAATATACCTAAGAAAATGATTCCTGATTATATACTAGAAAAACTTTATCCTGAAGAAATCAAAAAAATATTATAGATATCTAGATAGACGAAAAAACCCCCATTTCACTAACCCTCTGCCCGTGGGAAAATGAATGGAGGAAAATATAAAATGCAAATCAAAAAGGTAATTAAAGACAATATTACTACTTACACGCTGCAAGGTTACATTGGTACAGATCCAGCAACCGGAAAGAGAATAAGAGTAACTAGGAGAGGTTTATCAAGTCCTAAAGAATGTGAATTGACATTTTACCAACTCAAATTAGATTTTGAACATGGTGGATATTCAAAGAAAGACAAATACACTTTTCAAGAAGTCTATGATCTGTGGATGGAACAATACAAGAATACTGTCAAAGAATCCACGCTTCAAAAAACGCTCGTACTATTCAAGAAGCATATACTCCCACATTATGGAAAAATGTATATTGATATGGTGAAAGTAACTCATTGTCAGGATGCTATAAATAAATGGTTCAAGATCTTAAAGAACTACCGAATCATAAACAACTATACTTCTCTAGTATTCAAACATGGCATGAAGTTAGGGATCATCAAAGATAACCCAACTCAATTAGTAACCATACCTAACAGAAAAGAAGAGGTAGACGATGAAAAACCTGAGAACTACTATACTAGAGATGAATTGATTTCGTTCCTGGATCATGTTGATAAACCCGATAACGCTAGATGGTATACCATATTCAGATTGCTAGCTTTCTCAGGATGTAGAAAAGGTGAAATTCTTGCTCTTACATGGGAAGATCTCAACTTCAAGAAGAATACTCTCAGTATCACAAAGACGTTAACGCTCGGACTTGAGAATAAATTGATTATACAACCACCTAAAACAAAGAAGAGTAAACGAGTGTTATCAATGGATGAGAAAACCATGATAATAATGAAGGAATGGAAAAAAAGACAAGCTCAAGATATGTTGAAATTTGGATTCAATACCATGAATAAGAATCAGCTTGTTTTTACAAATCTAAAGAATGAGTATATCAACCCTCAGAAAATAGGGCAGAAGATTGAAGCTTTCTGCAAAAAAATAGACCATAAGGTTATAACCCCTCATGGTTTTAGGCATACTCATTGCTCATTGCTCATTGCTCTTTGAAGCTGGAGCTACTATTAAAGAAGTTCAAGATAGATTAGGTCATTCAGATGTTCAAACTACAATGAACATTTATGCCCACGTTACCGAAAAGAAAAAAGAAGAAACCGCTCAAAAATTTGCTAGTTATATCAATATTTAGCATCATAGACGTCAATATAGACGTCAATTAAAAAAAGAGTGAACCGCTAAAACCGTGTAACCGTTGATAACACAAGGCTTTAGAGATTCAATCAGGGTGTTATGGTGGAGACGATGGGACTCGAACCCACGACTTCCACACTGCCAGTGTGGCACTCTCCCAGCTGAGCTACGCCCCCATACAAATAGTATTATATAACAGCAGGTAACAAATTGCTATAGGATATCTTCGAAAGAGTGATGTATTGAGTTCTACTCTCAAAAATAGATAAGAACTGTACTTGAAGCTGAACCCAAAGGGAAGCATTGCATATTAGCGGTTTCTTTGCTAGAATTAAATACAATATATAGTGAGACGAAGAAGAGAAGAGTACAGAATGAAATCTTTAAAAGAGAGCCTACGACTGGTGAAAGAGAGGCAAAGAAAGAAGTTCTGGAAGATGGCCTTGGAGTCTTGCATCTGAGTAGTTAAGGATGCACGGGTGTCACCGATACATGACTTAAGGTGGTTTTAATCACCTGATGAGGCATCTCTTGCTGCGAGGCAGATGCGAACTAGAGTGGTAACACGTTAATGCGTCTCTATGGCTAACAGCCATAGAGATTTTTATATTTAGGAGGGAAATAATTAATGAGTAAAACATACTACATCACAACCCCGATTTACTATCCATCCGCAAATCTTCATATCGGGAACACATACACCACCGTAGCGGCGGACGCCCTTGCAAGATACAAGAGAAAAGACGGCTATGATGTAATGTTCCTCACAGGAAGTGACGAACATGGACAGAAGATCCAAAGACTTGCCGAAGAGAAGAACGTGACACCAAAAGCTTATGTGGATCATATCGTAGACGGAATCAAGGATCTATGGAAGCTCATGGACATCAGCTACGATAAATTCATCAGAACCACCGATGATTATCATATCAAGGCTGTACAGGATATCTTTAAGAAGCTTTATGATCAGGGAGATATTTATAAGAGCGTATATGAAGGATGGTACTGTACACCGGATGAATCCTTCTGGACAGATTCACAGCTGAAAGACGGAAATTGTCCTGACTGCGGAAGACCTGTGGAAAAAGCCAAGGAAGAAGCCTACTTCTTCAAAATGAGCAAGTATGCCGACAACCTGATTAAGCATATTGAAGACAATCCTCATTTCATACAGCCTGAATCAAGAAAAAATGAAATGCTCAACAATTTTTTACGACCAGGACTTACAGACCTGTGCGTTTCAAGAACAAGCTTTGACTGGGGAATCCCGGTGACTTTTGATCAAGGTCATGTGGTCTATGTATGGATCGATGCACTTTCAAACTACATCACCGCTTTAGGTTACGGAAGCGAAGATAACGAGTTCTTCAAGAAGTACTGGCCTGCTGATGTGCATCTGATCGGGAAGGATATCTTAAGATTCCATACCATTTACTGGCCGATCATGCTGATGGCGCTGGAAGTGGAACTGCCAAAACAGGTCTTCGGACACGGATGGCTTCTGGTGGATGGAGGCAAAATGTCCAAGTCCAAAGGAAATGTGGTGGACCCAGTGGTCCTTGTGGATCATTTCGGTGTGGATGCAGTGAGATACTTCCTGCTTCGTGAAATACCATTTGGCAGTGACGGACTCTTCAACAATGAGACCTTCATCAAGAAGATCAATTCAGATCTGGCAAATGACCTTGGAAACCTGCTTTCACGTTCCGTCTCCATGGTGGACAAGTACTTTGAAGGCGTCATTCCTGAGAAGAATATACAAGGTGAATTTGATGAGGAGCTCATCGCTTTGTGTGAGAAGACACCAAAGCTAGTATCAGAGGCTATTGATGGACTTAAGATTCCAGAAGCCCTCAGTCATATCTGGACACTGATCGGCCGTTCTAACAAGTATATAGATGAAACAACACCTTGGATTCTGGCCAGAGACGAAGAATTAAAAGGAAGACTTGGTGGAGTACTCTACAACCTCATCGAAGTATTAAGAATTGTGTCCGCTCTTGTAGAGCCTTTCCTGCCTACAACGGCAGAGAAAATCAGAGAGCAGATCAGTGCTGAAGATATTTCGTTTGAAAGCCTGGAAAAATTTGGCGTCACAAAATCCGGCATCAAGGTGAACAAGGGAGAAATCATCTACCCAAGAATAGATGTGGAGAAGAAACTTGAAGAGCTAAGTGCTCTACAGGAAGCTGTGAAGCCGAAGAAAGAGATCAAACCTCTAAAAGAAGAAATCAGCATTGAGGACTTTTCAAAGCTTGATTTCAGAGTGGTTAAAGTCCTTGAATGCGAACCCATGAAAGGTGCGAAGAAGCTTCTTAAACTGAAAGTGGATCTTGGCAATGAAATCCGTCAGGTTATTTCAGGCATCGCAGAGCATTATGATCCTAAAGATGTCATTGGGAAGAAAGTGATTCTTGTAGCGAACCTGAAGAGTGCAAAGCTCAGGGGAGAAGTTTCTCAAGGCATGATCTTAGCAGCAGCGACCAAGGATACCTTATCCCTTGTGGGACTTGATCAGGACATGGAAGAAGGAACTGTAGTCAGCTAGGACAATCTAAATAGAGATGAAGCAAAGCTTTTTGACAGCTGAGCTTCATCTCTTCTTTTTATTGTTTCATCATTTTATTGTGCATTATTCTCTGATTTCATTTTTCAGCTTATTATTGAACTTTCGCAGCTGAGCGAGCATGAAAATGTAAAGGGCGATGAGGACTACGTAAAGCCATACGAGCCATTTGAATTTCTCGTAGGAAACTACAATCAGTATGATGAAAATGATGATCAGCATGAAAAATAGTGGTGTAAGTAGGCTGATCAAGCGGTTGTTCCGCTCGACGAGAGAACTAGAATCTGTGAAGATGTCAGGTCTTTCTGTGGTATAGGGCTTTTTCCATAAATACCAGCCATTAGCGCCGGTCCATTTCATCTGCCAGCCATCATCCTGAAAAATGGAGAGATAGTCCTCTTCGGTCTGAGGCTGGTAATCTACAGAATACCGGACTCTTTCTTCCTGCCCTCTTATAAATTTGAAACGTATTCCATAGAAATCCACCTGAAAGAGTTTCCAGCCGGAAGCTTCCATCCTTTCGAGCATATTCTCCATATGCGTAGGGTTCCATCCCCACCACCAGCGCCAGACAGTTTTAATGTTACTCATTTTGCACCTCCATTTCTTTCATTCCATTTCTCACCAGTTCCTGAAGCCTCTTCAGCTCCAGCATAAGTACTTCTTTTCCTCTCTCGCTGAGGCTGTATATTTTCTTGCGATCCGTTTCCTGCTTCTGAAGAATCAGTTCTTCCTTTTCAAGTTTGGACAGTGTCCCATAAATGGTTCCCGGACCGATCTTTATTCTTCCATCGGTGATTTCCTCGACATGCTGCATGATGCCGTAACCATGCCTAGGCTCATTCAGGCTGAGAAGGATGTAGTAAGCACTTTCCGTCATGGGTAAAAATTGCTTCATTAATAGTTGCTTCTCCATTGGTACCTCCTATATCACAAAATGATGTATCAAGCTTTGATACAAATAATGTATCACAACGTGATACATCACGTCAAGATGTAGATGATAAATATTTCCGAAGATCAGATGAGGATCTGCATCAAAATTCAAAAGAGAAGAACCATTCATTTGGAAGAGTTTTCCATGTATGTTACACTTGAATGAGATCTTTCGATAGGTCCTCTGATGTTTGAAGAACATCAAGCAAACACTAAAATTTTACGGATAAAATCCATGAAAAATGACAAAAATCTTACAAAAAAACCTGGATTTAGAAAGTTTCCAGCTGTGAAGAGGTCTTCACAACTGCTGCAGGCATTGCAGATAAAGGGTTAGAATCTATTATGAACAGGAAATGAACGTTCGCTCGAATTATTTACTTTTTGTTCATGAATGTGAAGTTTTCCCTACACAAGTACAGAAATACAAAATAGAAAGGTTGATGAAAAATGGCACTTATTTTTGACTCCCATGCCCATTATGATGACGAACAGTTTGATGAAGACCGTGAAGAGCTTCTAAAAGAACTGAAAGAGAATGGAGTCGGGGCAATTCTTAATATGTCTTCAGACTATGAGTCTGTAAAAAGAACCGTGGAGCTGACTGAAAAATATGATTTCATATATGGGGCAGTAGGAATCCATCCAGAACATGCAGATCAGTACAATGAAGAGGTGAGAAAAGAACTCACAGAAATACTGAAAGGTGAAAAGTTCAAAGCGGTAGGTGAAGTAGGACTTGATTACTACTGGGACTCGAATCCACCGAAGGAAGTACAGATCCGTGTACTGAAGGATCAGTACGAACTTGCGAAAAGTCTTGATATGCCTATCATTTTACATGACAGGGAATCTCATGAAGATATACTGAAAATCGCAAAGGAATATAAGGACGTTATTTCTGTCTTTCATTCTTATTCCGGAAGTGTGGAAATGGCCCGAGAAATTATCGGGATCGGTGGGTACATCGGGATATCAGGTGTGCTTACTTTCAAGAACGCAAGAAAGCTTCCTGATGTGGTGAAGGAAATTCCATTGGAACGTATGCTGATAGAAACAGATGCGCCATATATGGCACCAGTTCCATACAGAGGTAAGAGAAACCGCTCGGATTACCTTATTGGCGTCGCAGATAAGATTGCAGAAATAAGAGAACTCACAAGAGACGAGGTTCTGGAAATCACTTCAGAGAATATGAAGCGATTATTTTCCATATAACCAGCCAACCTGGAGAAGATTGTGAAGATGCACGTTAACAAAATGTACACATTTGAAAGTATAAACAGCCATATCTATTGATGCTCAATGGTTATGGCTGTTTTTTGACACTTGAATTACCCCTAGCTATAATATGTCCGTAGCTCAAAGGAGGGTAATATGAAAAGATTTTTTTCAAAGAGTGTTTTTATTTCACTATTTGCAGCAGGAGTCATACTAACTGTAGCACTCACTGTGAATAGCATGAAGAAACACGTTACTATTGTTATCGATGGAAAAGAGCAAGTAGTATCAACATTTAAGAATACAGTGGATGAAGTTTTAGAAGAAAACGGCATCACATTGGAAAAGAAAGATAAAGTAGATAAGAAGACTTCAGATGTTTTAGCAAAGACAGACAAGATTGAAATCAATCGGGCAGTTCCGGTGGAACTTGTAGCCGATGGATCAGTACAGTCTTATCTGACACCAGAAAAAACAATTAGAGCTTTTTTTAATGCAGAAAATGTGACTTTATACGAGAAAGACAAACTATCAGTGAACTTGGATGCACAGATCGTAAGCGGTATGAGCATGACAATCGACAGAGCAGTTCCAGTGGAACTGACTGCAGACGGTGAAGTAGTTACTATTCTTACACCAGAAAAAACGGTGAAAGAATTTCTGGAAACAGAAAAGATTGTCTTTAATGAGAAGGATAAATTGTCTCAGAGTCTGGAAGCTTCTATTGAGAGTGGTATGAAGATTGCCATTGTCAGAGTGACTTCAGAAGTCATCGAAGAAGTCGAGAGCATCGCTTTCGGTGTTCAGGAAAAGAAAGACAGCTCAATGCTAAAAGGAAAGAGCCAAGTGAAGCAGGAAGGTGTTGAGGGCGAAAAGAAGATCACCAAGGAAATAACCTATGAAAACGGCTTAGAAGTCGCTCGCATAGAGCTTTCCCAAGAGATCGTCAAAGAGCCTGTGGACAAAATCGTTGCAATAGGAACTAAAGTTCCAGTACAACCTGTACAGACTGCAAAGAAACCATCTTCATCTTCGATCATTGCGTCAAGAGGTGGGTCTGTTCCTAGTAATTTAAGTTATTCCAAAGCATTTACAGTGGAAGCGACAGCTTATGCACTGGATGGAATAACAGCAACCGGAACAGTGCCTAAAAGAGTGGAAGGCGGATGGTCTACCATAGCAGTAGATCCTAGAGTCATTCCATACGGCACAAAGGTTTATGTTGAGAACTACGGGTATGCTATTGCAGAAGACACTGGAGGAGCCATCAAGGGTAACAGAGTTGACCTTTATATGAATTCCGTGCAGGCTGCAAGAAACTGGGGTAGAAGAAACGTGACCATCTACATTCTAAACTAGTATTTTAAAGTAAGTAATCAAGGAATATTCAAGTGGAAATGCTTGAATATTCCTTTTTTTCATGTATAATGATTTTTCTGTTATAATAAGGGGTAGAAATTTTGAGGGTGATAAAATGATTAAAGAAGTGATTGTCGTTGAAGGCAAAGATGATATAGCGGCTGTGAAAAAAGCAGTGGATGCAGAGGTCATTGCAGTGAATGGCTACGGGATCAATCAGGATTCCATGAACAAGATCAGGGAAGCTGCGAAAAGGACTGGGGTCATCATTCTGACGGATCCGGACCATGCAGGAGAAAGAATAAGAAGAATGATTGCCAAAAGAGTTCCAGACGCGAAACATGCCTATATCATGAGAGAAGAAGGAACAAAAAATGGGAATGTAGGTGTGGAGAATGCAGATGAAGAATCCATTATCCGTGCTTTGGAAAACGCCAAAGCGGTGGTGGAGGAAAAGATCCTGCTCTTCAGTACACGGGATATGGTGTATTTTAAGCTTTCTGGAGCAAAGGATTCGAAACTGAGAAGACAGATCATGGGAAAAGTATTAGGGATCGGCTATGGTAATTCTTCTTCTTTTCTGTCTAGACTCAACTCTTTTAAAGTATCCAAGGAAGAATTCGAAAAAGCAATTGAAAACAATTTTGAGGAGTTTAACATATGAGTGATACAACAAGAGATATAGTAGCGAAATACGGATTCAGATTCACAAAGAGTCTGGGACAGAATTTCCTCGTCGATATGAACATTGTAGAGGATATTATAAAGGGTGCTGAAATCAGCAAAGAAGACCATGTGATTGAAATCGGACCCGGTGTAGGAACCCTTACAAGAGGCCTCCTGGAAGCAGCAGGTAAAGTGACCGCCATAGAGCTTGATAAGAAACTGATTCCGATTCTAGAAGAGGAATTAAAGGGCTATGATAATTTCATTCTGATCAATGATGACGCCACGAAAGTGGATCTTCAGCAGTTGGCTGATGGAGCGTCCATCAAACTTGTGGCGAATCTGCCCTACTATCTGACGACACCGATCATCACAAAAATCCTCAATGACAAGACGGATTTTCATTCACTGACGATCATGATCCAGAAAGAGGTTGCAGAGCGCATGAATGCGGGACCTGGCACAAAGGATTACGGTGCGTTATCCGTTCTTGTGCAGTACTACTGCGACAGCAAGATTGTAAGATCGGTTCCTCCTGAATCATTTGTTCCAAGACCGAAGGTGGATTCCACGGTCATAAGACTGACAAAGTTGACTGAGCCCAGAGCACAAGTCACAGATGAAGCTTTGTTCTTTAAAATTGTAAGACAGGCATTCAACATGAGAAGAAAGACACTGGTTAATAACCTGAAAGCCATGGGCTATTCCAAAGAACTCATTGAAAAAGTACTGGATAAAGCGGACATAGATCTGAAGGCAAGAGGAGAAACCCTTACCGTTGAAAGATTTGCACATCTTGCGAATATCATCAAGGAGTTGACTAAAGGTGAAGACAAGTAAGAATAAAATTTTAGTTCTACTGGTTCTTGTACTGCTTATTTTAAGCGGCTGCACTAGAATTGAATCGCTGAAAGTGAAGTATGGATTTAAAAATACAGATTTCGAATTCATGAAATCCCAGGAAATCAGTAAAATCATCATTCAGAGCACTCGGGACAAGGGATTCAGATTTATTGTCACAGACAGCAGTACCATAAATGGATTATATGAGAGCCTCTCTTCTGCAAGGAAAGCGGAAAAGATTATTTCCCATGAACCGGATTATGTATTTGAAATCTATGATATGGATGGTCATGTGATTTATTACAATTATGTGGCAGGGGTTTCGGATCAGGATCTGGCGAACTTCTATAACGATGAAGGAAGTTATTCTGTGACAGACCGTATCGATAATAATCTTATTCAGAACCTATACAGTATCCGTAAACCGAAGTTCTTCGAGGAGATCTATTATGGCTCTTTTATAGACCTTATCAAAATGGTCAAAGAAGAGTATAATGGGAAGAGTGTTGGCATTAAATTTTATGACGATGTAGAAACCTTGAAGTATCAGCTTTCAAGAGACATTGAACTTTTCAGGGAAGAAGCCTTAAAGCAAGGTGCAGTTGTTCTTTCTCATGGAGAAACAGCAGATGCAGTCCTGGAAGTCAAGACCCAAGGGTATACCACGGTAGTTTTTAAAGCGGTAGTGACACTGAAGATGGATGCTGATTTCGTGCAAAAAGATTACTATATCCTCGGAAATTATGTCAATAGTATGGAAGGATGGGAAACCATCATTTCCGATACAAAACCCGAAGGATTCTAGGAGGTACAATATATGGTGAAGTGTGCAACATGCGCAGTCAAGAATAAATGTTTAAAAGATATGAAGTGTGACCTGATCAAGCCTAAGTATGGTAAGATCAAGCACGTCGTAGGCGTTATAAGCGGGAAAGGCGGTGTCGGTAAATCTACAGTTACTGGAGTTTTAGCGGTGCAGCTCAGAAAGCTTGGATATAAAGTGGGTGTTCTGGATGGAGACATCACAGGCCCATCCATGCCAAGATTCTTTGGACTCGAAAAGGAAAGAACAGGATACGCACCTACAGATGTAGAAGATGTGTTCAAATTTATTCCTATAGAGACTGGTCTGGGCATCAAGTCCATTTCCATGAACTTCATGATCGATGAAGAGGAACCTCTTCTATGGAAAGGTCCTGTGCTTGGGAATGTTCTCATGCAGCTCTTTACAGATACGGACTGGGGTGAACTGGATTATCTGCTCATAGATATGCCACCTGGAACAGGTGATGTGGCTATGACTATTATGGAACAGTTCCCTGTGGATTATCTTGTTGTGGTATCCACACCGCAGAACATGGTTTCCATGATCGTTCAGAAGGTTGTCAATATGGCGGAGAAACTTGAGATTCCGGTCAAGGGAGTCATTCAGAATATGTCCTACATCACATGCGGTGAAAGTGGAGAGCGCATGAATGTCTTCTCCAAAAACACAGCACTGAGTCAGGCGGAGAAGATGGGACTTCCACTACTTGCAGAGCTGCCTATCAATCCGGAATTTGCAGAACATCTGGAAGCAGGTCAGGCAGAAAGATTTGCTGCGACCAATCCTGAATATGATGTGATAATGGAAGCGTTCAGAAATGATGATGCTGAAGTGTATGCAAGAAATAAGGCAGTGAAGAGAAAAGTGATTCCATTCCTATAAGATTCAGTTATGAACTGGAATAGGATCAGGAACTTGAAAGATATCTTTTAAACATAAACATAAACATAAACAGAAAAATCGCCAGGATAATCTAATTATCCCTGGCGATTTTTATTGCTTTACTATATGTTCTAGTTTGCTGTTTTTTTCATAGACACTTTCGGGTTTGTCCTGTTCAAGACTTTCATGAATCTCTCCCAAGGAATCACCGTAAGGATCACAAGAAGTATAATCAGTTCCACTGCAACGAAAGATCCGTTGTATCCTGTGGAATAAATCCAGAGTCCCAGTCCTTCCTGGCTACCTTCTGGTGCATAGGAAGAAAAGAAGATCACTCCAGAGAGAATATGCATGAACACTCGTAGGCTCTGACCGACGATGCTGCCCAGGTATCTGTTTTTAAAATAACCTGAAGCGCCTACCAGCATAAATGGCAGTGGGTAATCAAGAAGTGTCTGAAGGGGATGTATGATGTATGGCCCCAGGAACAGATTGACTACGCCAAAGAGAAATCCTGTCAGCATTCCCACTTCCGGTCCATAGGCATAGGCCATGATGATGATGGGAAGCGTGGATGCAAGGGTTACACTTCCGCCTTGTGGCATTCTGAACATAGGAAATGCATTGAGTACGGCGCATATGGCAACAGAAATGCTGATCTGTGCCATAAGAAGTGGTGTGAGCTTCACTTTCTTCACCACCATGATGAAGATGATCATCATAAAGACAATCACGAGTGCGGCAAGAGAAGCTGGTTCGGACATCAGTGTGCTTAGTGCCTCTTTGGCACTGCTTAGAAATAGGTTCATTTCTTTGTACCTCCTTTTAAAAAGGCCAGGATAAAATAAAAAAACTGTTTTACCGAGGTAAAACAGTTAAAACTTTCGTTTATCCGCTTCCCTACGCTGGTACTAACCAGATCAGGTAACAGGGTTGACATCATGTCTCTCAGCTTGTTAAGCACCCCTAGCCATAAATAGATTGTAGTATACCTTTACTTCTTCGTCAAGGTACTATTTGTCAGTGACTCTTTCCAGACAGATTCCAATGAGTCCTTTTCCTGTATGAACACCAAGTGCAGGGCTGATCTGATTGTATTCCAGAGTGAGAATTCCTGGAAGATCCTTGATCCGTTCTACCATTTTAACGGCTTCTTCCTTTGCGCCACCATGCATGACCCAAACGTTACAGTTGTTCTTCTCCAGATTTGATTTCAGAATCTCTACGAGTTTTATGTAAGCCTGATTTGTACCTCTGGCTTTGTCCACGGTGTAGTATACACCTTCCTCATTCACGGAGATAATAGGTTTGATGTTTAGCATCTGACCTATGGTTCCAGCAACTTTACCGATTCTGCCGCCCTTGATGAGATATTCGAGGGTGGACAGGCAGTAGTAGGTATCTACAGCCTTACTCAGTTTGGGAAGTGTTTCTATTATTTCGTTATAGGTTTTGCCTTCTTTGACCATTCTAGCTGCATTGAGTACCTGAATACCTTCAGCCAGAGACAGGTTATTGGTATCGAATATATATGTTTCGATTTCCGGGTGGTCCTGTGCCACAAGTTTTACAGAGTTTGCTGTTCCTGAGAGCCCTCCTGAAATCAGTACGCCGATGGCATGAGTATAACCTTCGGAAATAAGTTCCTTGAAAAGCTGATCGATGTCGACCCCTTTAGGCAGACTGGTTTTTGGCACTTCTTTTTCAAAGTTGTCATAGACTTCATCTGCACTGATTTCTACGCGGTCACGATAGGTCTTGTCTTTGTAGATGATCTGCAGGGGCAAGAGCCTGATCCCGTATTCTTTGAGATCTTCATCTCTTAAGTCACAGGCGCTATCTGTAAATATCGCAATTTTTTCCATTATACTATCCTCCGAACTGGTTTTATTTAACTAAGTATACCACTTGAAACAAGTGCTCGCAATGAAGAGACAGTTAACATGCTTAGAGAGTGAGTAGTACAGAGATTTTGAAGATGCATTATAGATGTATTTCAATGACCTTATATTTTTGGGAAGCTTATAGTAGAATGAAAGATAGATATTATATTTGAAAGGGTGATAAATTTGAAAATAACCATCGGACAGAATCATGAGGCAGAACTGATCCTTGTATGTAAGGGTAAGACTGAGGAAAGACTAGAAAAAGTGCTGACTCAATTAATGGACAACGGCCTATTCAAGGGCGAAGAAGAAGAGCTTTTCAGCCATATGGATATGGAAAACAATAAAATCCGCATTTTCCTAGGTCTTGGAGAAGAAGAGAAGGTGGATGAGGAAATTCTGAGACTGGCAGCTTTTAAAGGAGCAAAGGAGCTTTCAAAGATGAAAGTGAAGGCGGCATCTGCTGTTCTACCTAAATTCCCTGGTCTGTGCTACAAAAAGTCTTCAAAAGCTTTCGCTGAAGGACTTTATCATGCTGAATACAGATTTGATAAATACCTTTCCAAGAAGCAGGATTTCAATCTGGAAGAAGTATCCTTTATCCTTCTGGATGGAAAAGAAGAGAAGGTGCTTCCTGAACTGAAAGAGATCGAAAACATCATGGAAGGTATCTTCCTGACACGTAATCTGATCAATGAGCCTTCCATAACGTTGACCCCTGTGGCTCTAGCTGAAAAAGCAAAGGAAGAACTTGAGGCTGTGGGCGTAGTGGTCACCATACTTGATAGAGCTGAATGTGAGAAGCTAGGAATGACTGCCTTCTTATCCGTTGCAAAGGGGTCGACCAACGAACCTCAGGGAATCATCATGAGATACAAGGGTGGTAAGGATGAAGCGCCAATAGGTCTTGTCGGAAAAGGAGTCACCTTTGATACAGGTGGATATTCCCTGAAACCAGGTCCTTCCATGATCACCATGAACGGAGATATGGGTGGTTCAGGTGCTGTCATCGGTGCCATGAAAGCCATCGCTTTGAATAAAGTGGAAAGAAACGTCACAGCGGTTGTGCTGGCTACAGATAACATGATTTCTGCTGATGCGTATGTGCCTGGAGACATCGTAGGGTCCATGGCAGGAAAGACCATAGAAGTTCATAGCACGGATGCAGAAGGAAGACTGACTCTTGCAGATGCTGTATACTACATCATCAAGCATGAAGGCGTTTCAGAAGTGGTGGATGTAGCCACCTTGACAGGGGCATGTGTAGTAGCCTTAGGCGCGCTTTATACTGGTGCATTCACCAACAACAAGGAACTCTATGGAAAAGTGGAGAAAGCGGCTATAGAGGCAGGAGAGCCTATGTGGCAGCTGCCATTATCCAAGGGATACAGAGATATGATCAAAGGAGATCGTGGAGATCTTAAGAACACTGGTGGAAGATGGGGTGGAGCAAGCACTGCTGCAGCCTTCATAGAAGCTTTTGTGGAAGATATGCCATGGGTGCATCTGGATATCGCAGGAACTTCAGATATTGAATCAGCAAGAGGATATTTGCCAAAGGGTGCCACAGGAATGCCTGTGAAGACACTATACTATTATGTCAAGGGTGAGAAGAAATAGGGATGCTTTTGCATTTCTATTAAATAAATTGAGGAGGTGAGAATGTGTATTCAGAAAGAATAGAAAAACTGAGAACTCTGATGAAAGAGAAGGATCTGCTGCAGCTTCTGGTTACGGATACAGCATCCATTTTCTATCTTACAGGCAGGTGGATCGAATCAGGAGAAAGACTTCTGGTTCTGATGATCCGGCAGTCCGGTAAACCGGTACTCTTCATAAACGAGCTGTTCCCGGAGAAGGAATCAGACGATCTTGACTTTATATGGGTGAAGGATACGACAGACTCCATATTACTTCTGGCTGAAAAGATTGAAAAGGATAAGGTGCTCGGAATCGATAAAAACTGGCCATCAGGATTCCTCATAAGGCTTATGGAAACAATGGGTTCAAGTAAGGTTGTGAATTCTTCACTGCTGCTGGACCTGATCCGTTCCCAGAAAGATGAGGAAGAGATCCAGTTCATGAAAGATGTTTCAAAGATGAATGACGATGCCATGGGGATGCTCATTGATGCACTCAATGAGGAACTCACAGAAAAAGACATGGAGGATATCCTCAAGGATATCTATAGCAATCTAGGTGCGGACGGATTCTCTTTTACACCAATCATTGCCTATGGAAAAAATGGGTCAAATCCTCATCATGAAAACAGCCAGAGGCTTCTGAAAGAGGGAGATTCCATTATTCTTGATATCGGATGCAAGAAGGACCATTATTCTGCGGATATGACGCGTACAGTTTTCTTCATGGAACTGAGTGAGAAGGCGAAGGAAGTCTATGAGACAGTGCTGGAAGCGAACATGAAGGCCATTGAGAAAGTGAGACCTGGTGTCAGATTCAGTGAAATCGATGGAGCGGCAAGAAAGGTCATTGAAGCGAAAGGATACGGAGAGTATTTCACCCATAGAACGGGCCATTCCATCGGAATTGAGGTCCATGAGCATGGAGATGTATCTTCATCCAATGACGATCTTCTTAAGCCGGGTATGGTTTTCTCGGTAGAACCTGGAATCTATCTGGAAGGAGAGCTAGGGGTAAGAATTGAAGACCTGGTTCTTGTGACAGAAGAAGGATATGAGACACTGAACAAATATCCTAAAGACCTACAGATCATAAGACGATAAAACATGAAAAAGCCTGGCGTGAGCCAGGCTTTTACTTTATCGCTTTCTGGTTATTTCTTCATTTCCGGAATGAGCAGTACAGAGGTATTTGCGCGCCTTGAGAGGTTGTTGCTGTTGCTGCCGACAAAGATGTCTCTGATGATTCCTTTACCCTGTCTTCCTAAAATCAGAAGGTCCACATTATTCTCATCGACAATTCGGTTGATTTCTCTGAATGGTCTACCCATCTCAAGGATGATTTCAACTTTTACAGGACCCTTATCTTCCAGTCTTTTCTTAAGTTCTTCAAGTCTGTCACGGTCGATCTGGTTGAATTCGATGATTCTGTAATCCAGATAAGGACTGATTTTTGTAATATCCTGTATGTGCATCAGTGTCACATTTTTGATTCCGGCTTCTACCATTCTTTCCAGATAGACGAATGCCTGATGTGCATTTTCAGAGAAGTCTGTCGGGAACAGAACATGACTATCAGGGGATAACTCCGGCGGAACTGTGGAAAACTTTCCATCATCTTCATCGATTCGAACAATCAGAATCGGTTTACTTGGCATCTGAATCAGTTCATAGGCAAACTGGGTATCAAAGATCCGTTTACCCAGAGAGGATTTCTTTGCACCGACGATGATGAGAGAATCATAGGTGTTGTCATTTTCCACCAGTTTATTGATGTCTTCAATGGGGAGGTCCTGAAGTTCCAGCGTACGCGTTGTAAATCCCTCTTTTTCTATATCTTTGAGTGTTTCTTCAATTACAAGCGGATCATAACCATCAATGAGTTTGTCGCTAAGTGTCATGATGTTGTTGGCGACAACAACTTCTTTTGCACCAAGAAATTTCAGGGATTTTGCGAACTTCAGAACAATTTGATCATATGGCAACGTCTGATTCACTATGAGTAGTTTTTTGATCATGTCTATTACCCCCTTCAATGATACTGGCTACATTTATACTCTTATTTTACCACTAATATATAGAATATTATGATAATTTAACGAAAACTTTAAAATCTTAACGATATAGAAAGTTTTCAGACATTTAAGCGGAAAAAACGAGGAGAGCAGATGCTCTCCTCGTACTTGATATTAAAATTCTGAATTGTTGGTGGTTCTTGGGAATGGGATCACGTCTCTTATGTTGGTCATGCCTGTGATATACATGATCAGTCTCTCAAAGCCCAGGCCAAACCCTGCGTGCTTTGTTCCACCGTATTTTCTAAGTTCCAGATACCACCAGTAATCCTCTTCTTTGAGACCCATTTCCTTGATTCTATCAAGAAGGACATCCATACGTTCTTCTCTTTGGGACCCACCGATGATTTCACCGACGCCTGGAACCAGGCAGTCCATGGCTGCGACAGTTTTCCCGTCTTCATTCTGTCTCATGTAGAAGGCCTTGATCTCTTTCGGATAGTCCGTAACAAATACAGGCATCTTGAAGATCTCTTCTGTAAGGTATCTTTCGTGTTCAGTCTGAAGGTCGCTTCCCCAGGAAACAGGATATTCAAACTTCTTACCTGATTTTTCCAGAAGCTCTACAGCTTCTGTGTATGTGACGTGTTTGAAGTCGGATTCCACCAGGAAGTTCAGTCTCTCTATGAGGCCTTTGTCGATAAACTGGTTGAAGAAGTCCATTTCTTCTGGAGCTTCCTCAAGGCAGTAACTGATGACATACTTCAGCATATCCTCAGCAAGCTTCATATCATCCATAAGATCTGCAAAAGCGATCTCAGGTTCGATCATCCAGAACTCGGCTGCATGTCTTGCGGTGTTTGAGTTCTCCGCTCTGAAAGTGGGACCGAAGGTATATACTTCCTTGAATGCCAGAGCATATGCTTCCGCATTCAGCTGTCCGGATACGGTGAGGTTTGATTCTTTCCCGAAGAAATCTTCAGTGTAATCCACTTTGCCATCCGCTGTAAGAGGTGGCTTGATGGGATCCAGTGTGGTCACTCTGAACATTTCTCCAGCACCTTCCGCATCACTTCCGGTGATGATCGGTGTATGGACATAGAGGAATCCTCTTTCCTGGAAAAACTTATGGATGGCATAAGCTGCAAGACTTCTGATTCTGAAGACTGCGGAATAGGTGTTTCCTCTTGGTCTTAAATGCGCGATGGATCTTAAGTACTCAAAGGTGTGTCTCTTCTTCTGAAGAGGGAAATCTGAGGAGGAACTTCCTTCAAGGATGATTTCAGACGCTTTGATCTCAAAAGGCTGCTTCGCATCTGGGGTGTAGACTACAGTACCCGTTACTGTGAGGGCTGTAGCAATATGATACTTGGATGCTTCCACAAAATTCTCCAGTGTGTCGTCAAAAACGATCTGTGCATTCTTGAAGAAACCTCCGTCATTGAGTTCGATAAATCCGAAAGCCTTGGACACTCTTGAGGTTCTGATCCATCCGCTTAAGGTGACCACCTGACCTTCATAGTCTTTGGCGCTTCTGTATAATTCTTTGACTCTTACCATGATAATTCCTTCTTTCTTATATTATTTTCTGATAGTATTCCAGAATTTTCTGCAATAAAATAGACCATCATCTCCATAAAGGGACGAGGATCTCGCGGTACCACCCAATTTACAAGGAAAAATCTTCCTTGTCACTTTATCCTGTAACGGTCAGGTCCGTCTTTATGTACTTGGTTTCCATAAAGATGCTCAGGGGCGTTTTTCACTTGGGACCCGCTGCTAAACTTTCACCATCATTAGCTCGCTCTAAGTAGTTTCCCGAATTACTCTTCCCGTCACTGCATTTATTATATGACTTTGATTTGTTTCTTAAGTATATAACAAAAGGTTTTCTATATCAAGTGGAATCACTTTTTGTAAGATAGAAGCTGAAAATGGGACAAGGCTAAAGCCATGCATCCTGATGATGCATGGCCTCAGTATCATCTATTATTCTTGTTTCAGATGGTTTCAGGTGTTTCCGGCGTTTCAGGCAGATATAATCTGAGATACTCAGCCACTTTGACGGACTCGCCTGCACCCATGGTCAGAACGATGTCTCCTGGGGCTACAAGTGTAAGAAGATGCTTCGCCGCATCTTCGAAGGTATCAAAGTTAAAGGTCTGGACGGTCTTTCTTTTTCTGATAGCCTCTCCCAGATCCTCTGCGCTGACAAGACCAGTGTCGAGTTCTCTCGCTGCATAAATAGGAAGAAGGATCAGGCTGTCGACAAGGTCGAAGCATTCTACAAAATCATCAAACAATGCGAGCGTTCTTGTGTACGTATGAGACTGAAACACCACATGCACTTTTTTATGATCCATTTTAAGTACAGTATCGATGGAACTTCTGATCTCACCTGGATGATGGGCATAGTCATCGATGACCATGACGTCGTTTTTGGTGTACAGATGCTGGAATCTCTTGTCAACGCCCGCATAGCTTTCGAGACCTTTCTTGATGGCTTCTACACTTAAGCCTGATGAAAGAGATGCACCGATGGCGCCTAAGGCGTTGTAGATGTTGAATTCTCCAGGAACCCTAAGGGTCAGTTCGGTAAGAGGTATTCCGTGAAGAAGTACCTTAAAGCTGGGTAGTCCCTGAGGGCTATAGGTAATATCGACTGCTCTTAAATCCCCATTGCGGATACCGAAGGTCAGTGTTTTGATTTCAGCATCCTGAAGAACATACGCCATGTTCGCATCGTCTGCATTGGCCACGACGATCCCGTCTTTGGGCATTACAGTCACATAGATTCTGAAAGTATCCAGAATATGGTTGAGGTCTCTGTAGTAATCAAGATGATCGGCTTCGATGTTAAGGATCAGTGCCACCTTGCCTGGAAAACGCAGGAAGGATTCCTTGTATTCACAGGCTTCCGTGATAAAAAAGTCACTGTCACCGATTCTGTAATTTCCACCTATAAGTGGAAGGTTCGCACCGACGAGTATGGTCGGATCCACTTCTGCCGCCAAGGATATGGCGGAAAGCATGGATGTGGTGGAGGTTTTACCGTGTGTTCCTGTCACGGCAATGGAGTTTGTGAAGTTCTGTATGATGTGTCCTAAGAATTCGGCTCTGTCGTAGGTTGTGATGCCTAGCTCGTTGGCTCTTATAAGCTCTTCATTGTCTTCTTTGATTGCTGCTGTATAGACAACAATATCCTGGTCGGTGATATTTTCTTTGTGATGGCCAAAAAAGATTTCGGCCCCTTTTTCTCTTAATCGTTTCACATTGTCTGATTCCTTGAAATCAGAGCCTGTGACTTTAATGTGGCTGTTAAGAAGGATGGCTGCCAGTCCGCTCATGCTGACTCCGCCGATTCCTATGAAATGAACCTTCTTGTTCTCGTATTCTTTTAAATCAAATAACATTCTTACACTTCCTTCCGCTAATATCATAAGCTATTCGACTTGGATTTTAAAGATTTTTTTAAAAAGGAATATGAAGAGGTGATAATGAAAAAAGATTGGGTTACAATACGAATATTAGGTAGGAATATATTGTAAAACATTCGATAATGTTATAAAATTAGAAAAGATAAACCCAAATAGGAGGATCATCATGCAAAAATATTCGAGAAACAGCCGAATAAGTGCCATAACAAAAATATTGATTGAAAATCCCAATAAAATAATGAGTCTGAATCACTTTTCTGAGATGCTGAACGCAGCGAAGTCGACGATCAGTGAAGATATTCTGGTCATCAGAGAAATAATGGAGACTCTGGAAATGGGCAAAATAGAAACCATTGCAGGTGCGACCGGTGGAGTCAGATATCTGGCGAGAATTGGAGAAAAAGAAGAAATCACTTTCGCAAACTTCATCTGTGAAACCTTAAGGGATAAATCAAGAATTGTTCCTGGTAATTTTCTATACATTACGGACATCATGCTTGATCCGGCCATAGTCCATCGTGCTGGTGTTATTCTTGCTTCGAAATTTTCAAAGGCCAAAGCGGATTATGTGATCACTGTGGAGACCAAAGGAATTCCTTTGGCTTATGAAGTGGCAAGATATCTGGGTGTGCCTCTGATTGTTGCAAGAAAGAATTCCAAGGTGACAGAAGGAACCAGCGTGACCATCAATTATGTTTCAGGAACCACAGGAAGACTTGGTAACATGGGACTGGCTAAACGAACACTGAAGACCGCATCAAGATGTCTGTTTATTGATGACTTTTTAAGAGCGGGTGGCACAGTGAATGGTATAGCGGATCTTCTCAATGAGTTCGATTCACAGCTCATCGGTATCGGAGTGCTCGTGGACAACAAGGAAGTGACGAAGAAATTACCGACTCCCTATATATCTCTAGTTGATTATCATGGTGTTGATGAAAATGGAGATGTGGTCATGGAAGTCTCTGAGAAATAGTAATAAAAAAAGCACCAAAGAATGCATAAAAGTAAGGAGCTGCCTCAGGAAGTATAGTACTTCCAGAGACAGCTCCTTTTTGGTTCTATGAGGGTTTTAAGAAATTACTTGTTCAGTTTTGTCAGTGTTTCCCAGATTCCAGTCATGTAAGCAGCACCGAGTGCTCTGTCATGAAGGCCATATCCAGGTCTTCCTGTCTCGCCCCAGATCATTCTTCCATGGTCTGGTCTTAGATATCCGTCAAAGCCATTCTGGTGAAGCGCTTTTAGTATAGCCACTATATCCAGAGATCCGCATGGAGAATAGTGTGCACTTTCTTCAAAGCTGTCATCAGGGTATAGTTTCACGTTTCTCACGTGCATGAAATGGATTCTGCCCATTTTTGAATACTTGTCCACCATGGCCAGTACATCGTTCGCATTGGATGAACCAAAGGAACCTGTGCAGAAGGTGAGACCGTTGTATTCACTGTCCACAAGTTTAAGCAGGCGATCTACATTCTTTTCACCTGTGATGATTCTAGGCAGTCCGAAGATGGAATATGGTGGATCATCAGGATGAATAGCCATTTTCACACCGGCTTCCTCCGCTACTGGAATAACTGCTTTCAGGAAATATTCAAGATTTTCGAAGAGTTTCTCTTCATCCACATCTTTATATTTATCGAACAGATCCTTCATTCCTTCTTTTGTGTAACTTGAGTCCCAACCTGGAAGAGAGAGCTCTCCTGTAAGAGGATCCATCTTTTCAAGCTGTTCTTTGAAGTAAACAAGAGCAGTGGACTTATCAGGCAGCTCATAATCAAGCTGTGTTCTTGTCCAGTCAAAGATCGGCATGAAGTTGTAACAGATGACCTTTACGCCTGCAGCGCCTAGTCTTCTGATGTTCTCCTTGTAGTTCTCGATAAACCTGTCTCTTGAAGGCAGACCTATTTTAATGTCTTCATGAACAGGGACACTTTCAATGACATCAAAGTTGAGTCCATTGTCTTCTGTTATTTTTCTGATTTTCTCAATACTCTCCACAGACCATATCTCACCTACAGGCACATCATACACTGCTGTAACGATGCTGTTCATGTTCGGGATCTGTCTGATGTATTCGATTTTTACAGGGTCGTCCTCGCCGTACCATCTAAATGACAGTTTCATAAAATCATCTCCTATATATTTTTTCGTTTTAGTCTAATCCTTCCGATCGACATCATTGTCGATTTATTCACCATGAACAGAAAGGAATCATCAGTGGAAATTCATCAATGCATGAATCGTTTTCACTATTTGTTAAATCTCTGTTCACAATTGAAAACAAAAGGGGAGAAATTAATCTCTTTCTATTATAGTATCATAAAGGCCTTGTGTTTGATGATGATTAAACTTGCCATTGGACTTGTAAATAATGCTCATTTTCGCTAAGATGAAAACAAGAGAAACTGGAGGAAATGATATGAGCAAGCGGAAAAACGACTACTCAAACAGGCAGTATATGTATCGAATGGATTATGAGCTGTTTTATTATAAGGATATGCAGTTTAAAAGCGTTTCGCTCCATCATCATGATTTTTTTGAAGTGTATTTTTTTGTGAAGGGAGAAGTCCGTTATCAGATTGAAGGAAGAAATTATCATCTGATGCCAGGCGACATTCTTCTGGTCAATCATAAGGAACTTCATCAGGTCCTCATCGAAAACCCGGATCATTATTATGAGCGGTATGTGCTCTGGCTCAATAAGGACTATCTTAAGACGCTCTCCAGTAAGCGCTCTGACCTGACGAGATGCTTTCTGGATCAGGAAAAAAAGACTTTGATCAGAACCACCATGGAAAATCATCAGCTCATAAGGGGCATTCTTGACAAGCTCCATTACCAGGCAGTGGAAGAAAGTTTCGGGTCTGATCTTCTGCCGAAGGCTTTACTGACTGAGCTCATGATTGAGCTGAACCGTATGAGTTTTGAGGAAGATAAACTCCAGCCTCAGGTGAAGAAGAACCAGCTAATTGATTCTGTCATCAGCTACATCAACGAAAATCTTGAAGAAGAGATCAATATGGATCAATTGGCATCAGCTTTTTATATCAGTAAATATCATCTTTCCAGAGAATTCAAAAAGCATACTGGGACGACGCTTTACAGATACGTGGTTCAGAAGAGGCTCATCAAAGCAAAAGGGCTTATTCTGGAGGGTCATCCCATCACATCTGTCTATGAGGAATGCGGATTCGGAGATTATTCGAATTTCTTCAGAGCATTCAAGAATGAATATGGACTTACACCGAAGGATTTTCTCAGCGTGATGGAAAAGCGGAAAGCCCATGAGGATAAAAAAGAACATAAAGATATATCTTAAATCAATTTAATAAATAAACAAGTTGAAGTGTAAGGTAGAAATACTATACACTTTTTTCTGTTTTCTGATAAAATTATTATATTAGTCGAACTGTAGACAAAGATTTTTCATATTTATCACGTATGATAATTTCAAAGCAATTATAAACTTTATTGACAGTGAGAAATTGTTCCTAGCCAAGCGTACAAGGAGTGTTTAGGATGCGAGAAAAGATTCATTTAAACGACAATTGGACCTTTTATCCGGATATTGAAGATTACCCGAGGTCAAAAGATCCGCTGAAAGAGCGGAAGGGAGAAGTTGTGGATCTTCCTCATTCGGTCAGGATGCTGCCTTATAATAACTTCAATGAAAAAGACTATCAGTTCAAGAGCCTCTATAGAAAAGAGATTTTTATCGATGACAGCTATAAGGACAAGGTCATGTTTCTTCGATTTGAAGGAGTGGCGAATATGGCTGTTGTGTATATCAACGGCAAAGAAAGTTATTATAACGAAAGCCCTTTTCTGCCCTTTTCCAAAGAGATTTCTGAAGAAATCAGATATGGTCAGATGAACACCATCGAGGTGATGGTGGATTCAAGAGAGCTTGAATGGATTCCACCCTTTGGTCATGTGGTGGATTTTCTTACCTATGGAGGTATTTACAGAGAAGTGAGTCTGAATGTACATGAAAAATATTTCATCCAGAATATTTTCGCCTTTTCAGAACATGTTCTGGAAGAAGAAAAGAGTCTGACCGTACAGACCACCTTATCAGCCAATCACGGTGGGGATATTGTCTACAAGATCTACGAGGGAGGGGAGGAGTCCTCTCTGGGAGAACCGCTTTTTTCAAGTATCCGTCATGTGGATGACAAGAGGATGCGAAATACATTGACTGTCAAAGGCATGATGCTATGGGATCTTGATCATCCTCATCTCTATACGCTTGAAGTGACTTTGGTGGATAATGAGGGACGTGCTGTGGACCGCTTAGTTGAAACCATCGGTTTTCGGGAAGCGGTATTTAAAGAAGACGGGTTCTATCTCAATGGGATCAAGATGAAGCTCAGAGGCCTGAACAGGCATCAGAGCTATCCTTATGTGGGCTATGCAATGCCAAAATCCATGCAGATTTTAGATGCCGAGATTCTGAAAAAGGATCTGGGTGTGAATATTGTCCGTACCTCTCACTATCCTCAGTCCAAAGATTTTCTGGACCACTGTGACAGAATCGGGCTCCTTGTCTTTGAAGAAATACCTGGATGGCAGCATATCGGAGATGAGCATTTCAAGGAGAACTGCAAAGATAATCTGAAGAGAATGCAAAAGAGAGACAGAAACCATCCATCCATCATCATCTGGGGTGTGAGGGTCAATGAATCCCAGGATGATACTCTTTTCTATCAGGAGATGAATGACATCGCGCACATCTATGATGAGTCAAGACCAACAGGTGGAGTAAGAAATTTCCCGAAAAGCGAGCTGCTTGAGGATGTATATACCTACAATGACTTTGTGCATAAGGGAGACAATGAAGGCCTCTCTAGTCCCAATGAGATCCTCCCCACCAAGGCGCCTTATCTTGTGACGGAACATAATGGGCACATGTATCCTGTGAAAAGCAGTGATCCTGAAGAAAGAAGAACGGAGCAGGCCCTTCGTCATGCAAGGGTTCTGGAGGATATGGAGAAAAACACGAAGATCTCTGGCGCCATAGGATGGTGCATGGCAGATTATAATACCCATGTGGATTTCGGCAGCGGAGACCGGGTCTGCTATCATGGCGTCCTTGATATGTTCAGGCAGAAAAAGCCTGCCGCTTATCTCTATTCCAGTCAGAAGGCAGAGCCAGAGCTTTTTATCTCTTCCTCCTTGAATATTGGAGACCATCCAGGGGGAAATCTTGGAAACGTCTATGCATTCACCAACTGCGATTATGTGGAGCTTTATAAAAATGACAGATTCATCAAAAGATTTGATAAAGACAGAAAGAAGAAGCTCAGACATTCACCGATCCTAATAGATGATTTCATCGGGAATCTTCTGATCGAGGATGAAGGATTCAAGGAGAGCGATGCTGAAAAGGTGAAGAAGATCATCAGAAAAGCGGCTATCTACGGAATGAATCTTCCGCTGTCTTCGAAAATGAGCATGGGCCTGATTCTACTGAAATACAAGATGAAGATGAGTGATGCTGTGGATCTTTTCGGGAAATACTATGCAGGATGGGGACAGGATCAGCTGACGTACACCTTCAAAGGATATGTAGGTCAGGAAGAGACTGTTTCAGTCACCAGAGGACCCAGTACATCGAAAAGACTTGAAGTGATTCCATCCAGAAGAGAACTTGTTGTCGAAGAGACTTATGATGTGGCCATGGTATCTCTCTTGGCGAAGAACAATCATGAGGACTTACTTGTCTATTCAGACGAGGTGATTCGGCTTGAAGCGACAGGAAATATCGAGATTTTAGGACCTTCTCTATTTCCGCTAAGAGGCGGACAGGGTGCATTCTATGTAAGAAGCGGAAGGAAAGAAGGAGAAGGCTCAGTGAAAATCATCACCGAAAACTTGGGTGAAAAGGAAGTAAGGTTCACTGTGGAAGATCGAAAATATCCGAAGCTGTAAAAGAGAAAAAATTAGATAAAAAAGGGAAAGTCCGGGAAAACTTAATTTCCCAGGGCCTTCCCTTTTTAAGTCCTAGAGACAGAATTTCCGAATGGCTTTTGCCACGCCTGCCTCATTGTTTGTTTCTGTAATATAGTCCGCAGCTTCCTTCACTTCACTAGAGGCGTTTCCCATGGCCACGCCTAAACCAGCGTAAGTGATCATGGAAAGATCATTTTCCGCATCTCCGATGGCCATCACTTCTTCTTTTCTGATACCAAGCTTTCTGATGAGCGTTTCAATGCCTCTTTCTTTGCCTACATCCTTATGGAAGACTTCTAGATTGTCTCTTGAGGAAAAAGCCGTAGCAAGTCTTGGATGATCTTTCAGCTCTTCTCTCAGCTTCATCAGGTCTTCGTGTCTTCCTTTGGAAAGAATAATGGCTTTAAGAAACTGATCCTTTCTAAGCAGAAATTCCTTGTTGAGGTCTTCAGTGACGACGATGTCGATCTTCATCTGGTCAGGCAGTTTCTGGTTTGCGGCAACGTAGCCGTTTCCGTCACCAAGTTCGCCCTTGCATACAAGCGCATTCCAGGTATTGTAGTGTGCGAAGAAATTATATTTCTCTATCTTATCTTTAAGGAACACCATATCCTCATGGGATACTTTCTGATGATTCAGTATCTCATCTTTATATTTCACAAAGGCTCCGTTTGAAGCAATGGTGATGGTGTTGGCACCCAGCATACCCCCATAAAGATGTCCGTAGTGAAACATGCGTCCGGTGGTGATGGCGATGAGAATTCCTTTCTGGTCGGCTTCCTGGATGGCTTTTTTATTATCTTCTGGAATTATTTTATGATCATTGTAAAGTGTGCCATCCACGTCAATACAGATCAGTTTATATGCGTTTTTCATTATTTGCTCTCCTGACTCTTTTTTATTATTATACACCTTGGTTATGTAGATATAGTCTAGAATGTAAATATATAACATATTGTTATAATTATAGCAAAAAATAGTAACAGAAATAACCATATTGATAAATCGTCGGGTATATCAGTAATTGATTCCAATAATTAAGGAAATTTTCAGTTTTTCATTGATAATGTAATCAATTACAGTTTATAATTTAATTGTAATCCTTAAATTCTGAATTTTCAAAATGAATTTCAAGGACAGTAAAGAAAAAGACAAACGAAGGAGGTTTACATGAACATTACAGACGTGAGAATCAGAAAAATTACAACAGACGGGAAAATGAAGGCGATTGTATCTGTCACCTTCGATGATGAATTTGTAGTTCATGACATCAAAGTAATCGAGGGGCAGAACGGCTTATTCATTGCAATGCCGTCAAGGAAGACTCCTGATGGAGAGTTTAAGGATATTGCACATCCGATCAACACCCAGACGAGAGAGAACCTGCAGAATTCTATTTTATCAGAGTATGAAAAAGTACGTTCAGAAGAAGTACCTGAAGTCTCTCATGTGGAGGAACCTGTCGTAGTTGAATAAGTTGAGAAAAATAACCCTCGTGAGTGGGGTTATTTTTTCGTTGATTGATAGACTCTAAAGGATAAGGTATAAATACTTCTCATTTGTCATTAAAACAACCGCTTTTGGATTTTAAGTGCATTTTGATACTGGGAAGTTGCAATAACCATTGCAATCGGTTGAAATAAAGAGGAACCTAATCTATAATTAAATAGAAAATCAAAGGCTTTTGACATAGGCTTGTCGAAAGCTCATTGTCATGTCGACAAATATAAATTGAGGTGAAATATGGGTAAATATGCTTTAATCCTTGCAGCGGGCGAAGGTAAGAGAATGAAGTCAGCTACTTCAAAGGTCCTTCATAAGGTATGTGGCAAGGAAATGGTCAATCATGTTATTGACATCATGAGAAAAGCTGGTTTCCAGGACGTCAATGTCATCGTCGGTAAAGGTAAAGATCAGGTGATGAATAAGACTTCTGACAGAGAAGTGAGTTTTTCCTTTCAGGAAGAACAGCTGGGCACTGGACATGCGGTTCTATGCGCAAAAGATTTTCTTGAAGGAAAAGAAGGTACAGTGGCGATCTTCACAGGAGATGCTCCTCTGATTCGAGAAGAGACTGTCAAGAATATGCTTTCCAGTCACATAGAAGGTGCTTACAGCGCTACGCTTTTGACATCCATCATAGAGGATCCTTCAGGCTATGGTCGCGTAAAAAGAGAGGGAGACGATGTAGAGAAGATCATTGAACATAAAGACTGTTCCAGTGAAGAGCTTCTACTGAAAGAAGTCAATGCGGGAATGTATATGTTTGATGTGAAGGAACTTCTACTGGCCCTTGATCTTCTGAAGAATGATAATGCGCAGGGTGAATACTACCTTACAGATGTCATTGAAATCATGAAGGGCAAGAACCTCAAAATTGGAGCAAGCATCACTGAGTTTGATGAGACAAGAGGTGTGAATTCAAGAGGTCAGCTTGCAGAAGCTGAGGCAATCCTCAGGAAGAGAATCAATTCCTTGCATATGGAAAACGGTGTAACGCTCATTGATCCGAACACGACCTACATCGGAGCAGATGTGGAAATAGGCAATGACACTATTATTTATCCGAACAACATCATAGAAGGCAGATCTGTCATCGGCAGCGGTGTGACATTGTACCAGAATTCAAGAATCCTTGATTCAGTGATTCACGATGAAGTCACCATCACTTCTTCAGTAATCCTTTCTTCACAGATTGGACGAAAGACGACAGTAGGTCCTTTTGCCTACATCAGACCGGACTCGATCATTGGTGAAGAAGTCAAGATCGGAGACTTTGTGGAAATCAAGAAATCCTCCATTGGCAATGGAACTAAAATATCACATCTCACCTATATAGGAGATGCTGAAGTTGGTTCCCATGTCAATTTCGGATGTGGTACCGTAGTAGTCAATTATGACGGAAAAAACAAATTCAAAACGGTAGTGGAAGACAATGCGTTCATTGGATGCAACACGAATCTCATCGCACCTGTCACGGTGCATAAAGGTGCATTCACAGCAGCGGGTTCAACCATAACAGATGACGTACCGGATGAAGGTCTGGGCATAGCACGAGCAAAACAGGTCAATAAAGAAGGCTGGGTCAAGAAAAGAAAAGAAAGCGGTAAATATTAGGAGGACAAAGTAATGATTAAGCAGTACAGCAATTTCAAGATATTTGCAGGGAACTCACATCCGGAACTTGCAAAACAGATTGCCGATATCCTTGGCATTAAGCTTGGCGATAATAATGTAGGCACTTTCTCAGATGGAGAAATTTTTGTTGAAACCAACGAGACTGTAAGAGGATGCGATGTATTTATCGTCCAGTCCACGAATAATCCTGTAAATGATAACCTCATGGAGCTTCTGATCATGATCGATGCATTCAAGAGAGCTTCTGCAGGAAGAATCAATGCGGTTATTCCTTACTATGGATATGCAAGACAGGACAGAAAAGTGAAGTCAAGGGATCCGATCACAGCGAAGCTTGTAGCCGATCTTCTAACCAAAGCCGGTGCGGACAGAGTGCTCACCATGGACCTCCATGCACCTCAGATTCAGGGATATTTCAATATTCCACTGGATCATCTTCTAGGTATGCCGATCATTGCCGATTACTTCATCAAAAAAGGATTCATGGAGAATCCGGAAATTGTTGTAGTTTCTCCTGACCTTGGTTCTGTAACAAGAACAAGAAAGCTTGCGGAAAGACTTCATGCGCCTATGGCGATCATCGACAAGAGAAGACCTAAGGCAAATGTATCTGAAATCATGAACATCATCGGAGACATCAAGGGCAAGACCTGTATCCTGGTTGATGATATGATCGATACTGCAGGAACCATTTCCAATGCGGCCAATGCGCTGATGGACCTTGGTGCAGTTGAAGTATATGCTGCATGTACACATGGTGTGCTTTCAGGCCCTGCTATAGACAGGATCAATCACAGCGCAATCAAGGAACTGGTTATGCTTGACACGATTCCAAAGCCAAAGAGAGATGACATGGATAAGTTCACTTGTCTCTCTGTAGCACCTCTGTTTGCTGAAGCTATCAGAAGAATTACAGAGGATGTTCCTCTATCAAAACTTTTTGACTAAAATAGATACCAGATCATGGATAGCAGATAATTGATACCAGATAAGAAGAAGGACAGTAAGGTTTTCATCGTGAACCTTACTGTCCTTCTTTCATTTTCTTATGAATCGTTTCTGCTATATAGAATTTCAGATTCGCTTCGCTCTTCTTCCTGCGATACCCGAAAGGATAAAAAAGAGAAGACCGAAACCGAGAACAACGAGCATGTGAGTGAAAATAGAGTTGTTAGAAGCATCCTGAAGACTTGCCATGGAAGAGATCCTGTTATTGGCTGTGATGTACCAGTAGGTCGGTGTGACTTTAGCCATGTTAAGGACGTTCTGTCCCAGAAGCTCCTGAGGCACAAAAGCGCCGCTGATAAAGGCAGGACCCAATGCGACCACGTTCGTGACAGCTGAGATGGCGTTTCTGCTCTTTAAGAGCGTTCCAATAAGGAAACTCATCCCCATGGATGTAAATGCAAAGATGAGGGAATTGCCCATGTGGAATACAGTGGGAAGGTCAAGAGCGCTATGCGGGTTCACGATGAAGTAGGCACCATTTAGCGCCACCCAGGTGAGTAAGGTGAATACACAAAGAGCCAGATACTTCTGGAGGCTGATACTGCTTCTTTTAAGAGGAGAAACTTCCGTCCTCTGGTAAAGGTCCGTGTCCTTCCAGACCAGCATGATAAGGCTGGTTCCAAGAACCAGGATGGAGACCAGTGAATAGGACATGTAGTTGAAATAGAATTTGGCATAGTTGTTTTCTTCCGTTTTATTGAGATTCTTCACCTCAACTGGCGTTTTCTTCGCCAGTGCTTCATTAGTTTTCAAGGCCAGTTCTTCCTGTGAAATCTCCTCATCCGCTGCCAGATACATGGAGGCAGTGCTGAAGAAGCTGTTCACCGATAAATCAGTATAGGTATTGGTTACGGTGCCTGGCACCGTTTCTTTCGTGAGAAGAACATTCCTCCTGTTCATGAAATCTTCCGTAAAGCCTTCTGGTATACGGATCACATAGGTCACGATTCTGAAATAGAGTGCATCTTTGATGATGTCTTCCTCATCTTCCAATGTCACTAGATCAGACGTTTCTTCAAGGTTTTGAAGAAACCCTCGGACGAGAGGTGTGTCTTCTTCAAAGAATACAGCGACAGGAGTTTTCACGGTACTGAATGAAGCATATTCTTCTTCCTGCTGAGTGCCTTGGGAAGCGAACAGGAGTGAAAGCCCCAGGAAAATAGCGAGATAGATTATAATGCTTGGATAATTCCGTTTCAGAACCTTCATGCTTACCTTAAATACTTGCATATTTACGCCTCCTTAAGACCATGTATGTCCCTAGGCTGAAGACGACGGTCATGACCATAAGTATCGCGATATTCATGAAATACCGGTCCAGGTGATCATAATAGTACAGGGAATAGAAGGAATCTGTGATGAGATTCACGGGATTGATATACGCTAGAATTGGCGCTTTATCATAGACAATGTATTTCATCTGGGCATACATCATTCCTGCAAGAAAAGAACCGGTCATACTCACGGTGATGATGATGGCTACCTTGAGGTTTTCTCCCTTTTTCACCAGAGAGCTGATAAAGGCACCAAAGGAGATACCGGTCATAGTGCCCACAAAGGTGGTAAGAACCACCAGCAGGGTACGGCTTCCAAAATCAATGCCGAGTACAAATCTCAGAAACAGCAGAAGGATACTCATATTGACCAGGAGCACGAGATAGGATGCCGATGCACTTGCTATGAATGCCTTCAGTTTGTGCACTGGAGCCACGTTGATTCTCGCTGCTCTGTCGGAGATATTCGCCTGGATATCAGTGACTTCATCGGTTCCGAAAAAGGCCCCATACATACAGCTCATGGCGATAAGTGAATAGAAATAGTTCAGAATCTGACTGGGTGGAGCTGTTTCTTTTGCCTTTTCTTCTGTATACGCTCGATCTTCTCCGATTTCTGAGATGACAAGCTGCAGTGATTCGGGATTTGTTATGGTGACATCCTCAATCACTGCGAAGGTCTGATTGACATTATCAAGGAACAGTCTGAGGATATTCTGGGACAGACCTGATTCCATCACGTGAAGACGGATGGGGATTTCTGCTGTCATATAGCCTCTGATTTCTCCTTCTTCAAGAAGCCTTTCTGCTTCTTCCAGAGTGACTTCCTTTAGATCCAGAAGTGGGTCTTCACCTTGGGAGACCTCCTGAAGCACATCTTTCAGAAAAAGATGATTCTCATAGGATTCATCCACCACAATGGCTGAAGGAATCGGATCAAAGCCTTCACTGGAATCCAGATTCTGAAAAGCCAGGTTGAAGAAAATGGAGAGAATGATGGGGAATGCCAAGGTCCAGAAGATCATCTCTTTTGTTCTTATGAGCTTCTTCAGGCGGTACTTGAATATATGTCCAAACATTCCATTCACCTCAATCCCTTAATTCTTTGCCTGTGATTTCAAGAAAAACGTCATTTAAAGTGGGCATTTCAGAGTAGATATTGGTGTAGGTGATGCCCTGTTCTTTAAGAAAATGAAGAGTCTTCTCCAGAATTCCGTCTTCTTCGAGGGAACGAAGATGCACAGTGCTTCCGTTTTGCTCGACGCTCTGCACCCCAGAGAGCTCTTTCAGGCGTTCAATCTGCTCTATGGATATTTTTTCCGCTTCAAAGGAGACTTTTTTACCTAGATGAATCATGGACTTCAGTTCTTCCTTGGTTCCAGTGGCAATGGTTTTTCCTTTATCAATGATCATGATCCTGGAACAGATGGTTTCCACTTCCTCCATGTAATGGGAAGTATAGACGATGGTGGAGCCTTTCCTGTTCAGTTCCAGAATACCTTCAAGGATTTTGTTTCTGCTTTGAGGATCCACAGCCACTGTAGGTTCATCAAGAAAAATAAGTTTCGGTTTGTGGGCGATTCCGCAGGCGATGTTCAGTCTTCTCAGCAGTCCTCCAGAGAGTTTTTTTGGAATGAACTTTCTGAATTCATCAAGACCTGTGAAAGTGATGGCTTCATTCACCAGAATTTTTCTCTCTTTCTTATCAGGTACATAAAGGCCACAGAAATAATCAATATTCTCTTCTACAGTCAGCTCAGTGAAGACAGCAACATTCTGCATGACCACACCGATGTCTTTTTTGAGGTCGTAGGACTCCGGGGTCATTTCTTTGCCGAAGACCTTAATGCTCCCTTTATCGTAGTTCAGAAGAGAGAGCATGCAGTTGATGGCTGTGGTTTTTCCAGACCCGTTGGGTCCTAGAAGACCGAATACTTCTCCTTCTTCGATATGCAGATTGAGGTCATCCAGAGCAAGCAGTTTGCCATAGCTTTTTCTAAGGTTGTCCACTTCGATGATCATTTTATTTCTCCTTCCATTTGACACTATATTAACATTCATTATATCGTAAAATATCTTCCGTTTTGTTAAAATTACATTAATCATTATAGCTGTTCAGTGATAAATGAATTGACATAGTATATCTCTGGGTAAAATACTATAATGGAGATAGAATCAGATTACATCAGGGTTTAAATAATTTTGAATAGATTATAATAAGTATAGTTTGTTAACAATTGCCTTTGTGGATGAATTAATTGTGAAGTATATGATTTTAGTCTGAAAATCATATATCATAAAAATAAGGAATGTTCATTTTTTAAAAAATGAACAGGATTTAAAGAGAAGAAAGGGGATTTTAAAATGGAAGGTAAAATTGGAAAGATTCTTATTGTTGATGATGATGAGAATATAAGTGAAGTACTAAAAATGTATCTGCAGAGTTCAGGTTATGACACCAAAGTAGCTGGTGACGGCAAGGTGGCTCAAGAGGTATTTGTAGACTATAAACCGGATCTTGTGCTTCTTGATATCATGCTCCCTTATATCGACGGGATCGATGTACTGAAGTGGATCAGAAAAGATTATGAGACACCAGTAATTATGCTGACAGCCAAGGGTGACACTTTTGATAAAGTGCTCGGTCTTGAACTGGGTGCTGATGACTACATGGTGAAGCCATTTGAACCCAAGGAAGTCGTTGCCCGTGTCAAAGCGGTCATGAGAAGATTCAATACTGACGGCGGCGGTAAGGAAGTTCTGAACTTCCCTGAACTGAATGTCGATGTGAATTCCTATAATGTTGTTTACAAAGGACAGGACGTCAAGATGCCACCGAAGGAGTTCGAACTTCTTTATCATCTGGCTTCCAACAAGAACAGAGTATTCACAAGAGAACAGCTGCTCTGCGAAGTATGGGGCTATGATTACCCTGGTGACTCAAGAACAGTTGACGTTCATATCAAAAGACTAAGAGAAAAACTTCATGGTGGTCCGAACTGGCAGCTAGAAACTGTATGGGGTGTCGGATACAAGTTTGAGGTCAAATAAGAGGGTGTACATGTCATGAAAAACAGTTCTCTAGTAACAAAACTGGTAGCCACTTTTGCAGTTGTGGTTACAACTGGTTATGTTTTGATAGCTGTTGTTCTTTCCATGTGGTTCCAAGGCTATTTTCTGGAGAGAAATAGAGTGGATCTGGAGGAGACAACAGCGCTTGCCTCCTCCAGTATTCCTTTGTATCTCAACAAGGAAATTGATGAAACGGAGCTGCTTCGTAATCTTTCTCTGATCAAAGGCGTCGAAAAGGGAGATATTCTCCTTGTGGATGCCTCAGGATATATTTTCTTTGTGACCAACGAGGCTTATGATAGCCTTGTTTTCACGAGATTCAACTTTCCTGACAGAGATCGGCTGGTAGAGGGCAACTCCATTGAAATCAATGGGGAAGTGAATCCCATAACCAATGAAGAAATGTCATTATTCATTAAACCTGTAAAGTCCGGTATGAGTTATCAGGGAGCAATCATTGTCTATACTCCACTGGAGATGATAAGAGAACCGCTCAATGAGATCTATTTCAGAATATGGACCATTACGGCCATGGCGATTCTTCTTTCTGTCATCACTATTTATTACATTGCGCAAAGGATGCTGTTTAAGCCGTTGGTGGAATTAAATACCATAGCCAGAAAAATCTCAAAGGGAGAAGTGACCCAGAGAGTCCTTGTCACATCTACAGATGAAATCGGGCAGCTTTCAGAATCCTTTAACAGTATGGCTGAGTCTTTGGAACAGACTGATAAGAACAGACGTGATTTTCTTTCCAATATTTCTCATGAGTTGAGATCTCCCATCACATCGATGAGAGGATTCATCGCGGGAATACTGGATGGAATCATCCCTATGGATAAAGAGAAATATTATCTTAAGATCGTATATGATGAAATTCAGAGATTGACAAGGCTGGTAAATGATCTGCTTGATCTTTCCGCCATGGAATCTGGAAAGTTTTCGTTTAAACTTACAGAACTGGATATCAATGAAATCATAAAGGTCTGTATCAGAAGATTCGAGACGAAAATCGATGATAAGGGTCTGAAGGTGAATGTGACTCTTGAAGGAGACCATCTTTATGTAGCAGGAGACCGGGACAGACTGATTCAGGTCATGACGAATCTGGTGGATAATTCAATCAAGCACTGTCCAGACAGCGGAAATATCAGAATCCAATCAAAGACGAAAGGTAAGAAAGTGCATATAAGTGTCTACAATGATGCTGAACCACTACCTGAAGAGGATATCAAATATATCTGGGACAGATTCTACAAAGGGGATAAATCACGAACAAATAAAGTATCCACAGGTCTGGGGCTGCCGATTGTTCGAAATATCATCACACAATTCGGTGAAGATATTTGGGTGGAAAACAAAGATCAGGGTGTCTTGTTTACTTTCACTTTGAGCATTACCTAGGAGTGTAATATGGAAGAAAATAATAATCTGAAAAAAGAAAAACAAATAGAAAAGGATGCGCAGAGAGAACATGTAAGAACAGGAGAAATCAGATATAAACTGGATCAGCGCTCTCGAATCAGAGGTGGAGTCTTTCAGTTTATTGCCGCGATTGTCCTGATCGTACTGATTTCTATTCTAACGGCCACCTTCGTGGCAAGAAGAATCAATCAGGATTCCTTCGTTATAGATGGTAACAGTGATTTTGCTCAGGTGCTCAGAAAGTCCCTGGACAATTTTGAGACTTCCTTCTATGACAGTACAAAAATCAGAGAAATATACAATGAACTTTCGGTATCTATTGTTGGCGTCTCCAATGATCCTCAGTTCTTCTATGAAGATACATACGAGGCTGTTTTTACTGGCGTGGTCATGAATACACAGGGATATATACTCGTTCCCTTCGGAGCTGTGTCTGATGAGAGTAAAGAGGTCTATGTAAGAACGAACAGGGAGAACGATAGAATCTATCAGGCAGAGGTCATCGGACGGGATGTGACGATCGGCGTAGCACTGATCCGCGTACAGAACAGCAATTTGAGACCACCTGATTTTTCTGATTCAAGTACGGTGAAAATAGCGCAGAATGTCATTGCAATGGGTAATCCATTTGGAAACAGTGACCGTGGTACAGTGACATTTGGCGTGATTTCCACTGTAAATAAAGCATTTCAGACCACGACTTATGATGAACGTGAAGTGAAGGTGTTTGCCATCGAAACCGATGCGACCCTTAATATGGGAAATAACGGTGGTATTCTTGTGAATATGGATGGTGAAGTTGTGGGCATCAATAGCCTTAGACTGACAGAAGGATTAAAAAGCGGTCTAGGTGCAGCAATCACTTCAAACGAAGCCAGAAGCATCACCAGATCTTTCATCAATACTGGAGAAGAGCTTATGCCGTTTATCGGCATCTTCGGCGATGTGGTCACAGATCTTCCTGATGTGGGCACGGGTTTCTATGTGCAGAGAATCGCTCCTGAGGGAACGGCAGATCGTGCAGGACTAAGGCCTACTGATATCATCCTGAGTGTTGACGGAGTGTTCATCGAAACAAACACTACACTGGATGATTACATCAAGACCAGAAAAGTGGGCGATGTGGTGAAGATCAGGTATCTGCGAGTAGATGAAGTCATCGAAGTGGATGCCACATTATACGGAACTACGGTGGACTAAATAAGAAGAGATTGTAAGGGGCTTATAATGGTCCCTTATTTTCATTTGAAATATCAGCTGTAATGGAAAAGCAGATCCAATGATCTCGCATAAAAAATACAGGAAGAACTTGCACTCAACAAATGCGCGTATAAATAGTATAATAGACAATAAAGACAAGTACGAAGAATCGAGAGCTACATCATGAGCTCAGTCTACACGTAGGGGGAGAAGACATGTACCTAATTGCAGGCCTCGGAAATCCGGGAAAAGATTATGAAAAGACAAGACACAATGCAGGATTTATGGTCCTGGATGAGCTTGCAAAAAAGATGAATATACAGTTCGATCGGAATAAATTCAAGGGGAAAGTGGCTGAAGGACACATTGGACATCATAAGGTGGTTCTTTTGAAACCACAGACTTTCATGAACCTGTCTGGTGAAAGCATCGCGGATGCGGCCTATTTCTATAAGCTTCAGCCTGAAGAGGTGCTGGTGGTCTTTGACGATGTGAGCCTGGAAGTGGGCAAGCTTCGTATCCGAAAAAAAGGCAGTGCAGGTGGACATAATGGAATCAAGTCCACCATACTTCATCTGGCTACGGAGAACTTCCCCAGGATCAAAGTAGGTGTAGGCGCACCAACGCACGATATGGTGAAGCACGTTCTTGGAAAATTTCAGGAAGATGAAAAAGAGAAGATCGCACAGGCAATCTGTGCAGCGCGGGATTCAGTCATAGCCATTGTGGAAAATGGTATCGACTCTGCCATTAGCGAATTCAACGGATTTTTAGCGGAGTAGGTGAATAATGTGAGACTGGATGGATTAAGACAGGAGCTCTATAATGATAAGACTTTCAAAGAGCTTCGTAATGGAATAAAGAGCAGGAAATTTCCCGTAGGTGTATTCGGGGTTTCTGAGTCGGCAAAGGCTTTCCTCATTTCTGCACTCTTTGGAAAAGAAAAGGATAGCCTATTTGTTTTCGCCTCAAAAGATATGGATGCGAAAAATCTATATGAGGATCTGCTTCTCTATGAAAGTGAGGTCTATTATTTTCCTGCAAAGGAAGCGGTTTTCTACAATATTGATGCAGTTTCCGGAGATTTAAGGTGGGAAAGACTAAAGGTCATGAAAGAGCTCATGAATGATAAGAAGAAAATCATCGTGACCACCATTGAAGCTTTGGCGGCGACCTATGCACCTTTTCATTATTTCAAGGAGTACTTTTTTACGATCACCAACGGGATGGAAATAGATCTTCAGGATCTGGCTCAGAAGCTCATAAATTCAGGATATGTAAGATCGGAACTGGTGGAAGGAAAAGGGGAATTCGCATTAAGAGGTGGAATTTTAGATGTATTTCCCCCTGATGGCGTGCTGCCCTATAGAATAGAGCTCTTCGGGGATGAGATTGATTCCATTAGAACTTTCAATGCTGAAACCCAAAGAAGCATAGAACAGGTGGAGTCCTTTGAAATTTTTCCGGCCAAGGAAATCATCCTTGATAAAGAGCTGATGAAAAAAGGCGCGGAATCAATGAAAAACGAGCTGGATTCCATCATCAGAGATAAGGTCAAAAGAAAAGGGTATGATAAGGCGGCTCTGGAAAAACTGAAACTTCATACAGCGGCAAATCTTGAATATCTCAAGGAAGGGATGTTTTTTGACAGCATCGATGCATTTCTTCCCTACTTTTTCGATAAGCCTTCAACATTTTTTGATTTCGTAGGAAACGGAAAAATCATTATTGATGATACAGCAAATTCCCTGGGAAAACTGGAATCCACTTATACTGAATTCAGAGAAGATTATGAAGCGTTTCTTGCCCGAGGAGAAATCATGCCGAGCCAGGGGAAGATAATGATCGACAAGGATTTTCTTGTTGATACCCTTAGAGACGCAGAAGTCATAACCCTCAATCAGTTCCAGAAAACGGAGCGTTTTCTGCCGCCTAGAGCCCTTGTGAGCTTTAATCAGATGACCATCTATAATTATCAGGGACAGCTGGATATGCTGATCAATGACATCAAGGAACGTAAAAAAAGAGGTTTCAGGGTAGTCATACTCGCAGGAACCCGCCCAAGAGGGGAGAGGCTTGTAGATATCCTGAGAGACAAGGGTATTGAATCAGTCTATAAGGATACTTTAAGCGCACTGGATTATGCTGAAGTTGTCATAACCTTCGGGAATCAATTAAGAGGTTTTGAATTTCCTGATCTTAAACTTGCGCTCATTTCAGACAAGGAAGTCTTTGGTGAAGCGAAAAGAAAGAAAAAGAAAAAGGTCAACAAAGGAAAAGGACTTGCAGCAATCAGCAGTTTTACAGAACTGAAGAAAGGCGATTACGTAGTTCATGTGAACCACGGAATAGGCGTTTTCCTCGGGATCAAGCAGCTGGAAGCGCAAGGGCTTATAAGAGACTATCTGGAAATCCAATATGACAGAAACGATAAACTTTTTATTCCGGTTGAGCAGCTGGATATGGTTCAGCGCTATATCGGAACAGAAGGAAAAGACCCCAAGATCAATAAGCTTGGTGGTCAGGAGTGGACTAATGCAAAGGCGAAAGTCAAACGCTCCGTGGATGAAATAGCTGAAGACCTGGTTAAACTCTATGCGGAAAGAGAAAAAGTGAAGGGCTATGAATTCAGCGAGGATACAGAGTGGCAGAAGCAGTTTGAAGACGAGTTCGCTTATGAAGAGACGGAAGATCAGCTGAAATCTGCTGAAGAGATCAAAAAGGATATGGAAAAGACCAAGGTCATGGACAGGCTTCTCTGCGGTGATGTAGGATATGGCAAAACGGAAGTGGCTATGAGAGCGGCTTTCAAGGCAGTCATGGATTCAAAGCAGGTAGCGGTTCTTGTTCCGACCACAATCCTAGCAGAGCAGCATTTTCATTCCTTCAGAAAGAGATTCAAGGGTTATCCCATGAAAGTGGATATGATTTCCAGATTCAGAAATCCGAAGCAGCAGCAGGAGACCCTGAAAAGGCTTAAGGAAGGGAATGTGGATATTCTCATCGGAACCCATAAGATCCTGTCTAAAAGTGTCACATTCAAGGACCTGGGACTTCTTATCGTGGATGAGGAACAAAGATTCGGTGTCGCCCATAAAGAGAAGCTGAAAAGTGCAAAAAAGAATGTGGATGTGCTTACCTTATCTGCAACACCTATCCCGAGAACTCTCCATATGTCCTTATCGGGTATCCGAGATATTTCACTCATCGAGACACCACCGGATGAAAGATATCCGATCCAGACCTATGTGGTGGAGTTCAACGAGCAGCTGGTAAGAGATGCGATTCTGAGAGAGAAAGCCCGTAATGGGCAGGTATACTTTGTGCACAACAGAGTGGAGGATATCCATGTAGTACACAGCTATCTGTCGAAGCTGGTTCCGGAAGTGATATTTGATGTCGCTCATGGTCAGATGAACGAAAGGGAACTGGAAAACGCCATGAAGAATTTCATGGAAAATATGACCGATGTGCTGATCTGCACAACCATCATCGAAACGGGGATGGACATCCAGAACGTCAACACCATCATCGTGGATGATGCGGACAAACTGGGACTTTCGCAGCTCTATCAGCTTAGAGGAAGAGTAGGAAGAACCAACAGGATCGCCTATGCCTACCTGACATACAAGAAAGACAAGGTGCTTACAGAGGTGGCTGAAAAGAGACTTCGTGCGCTGAAAGACTTTACAGAGCTTGGTTCAGGGTTTAAGATCGCCATGAGAGATCTGGAGATCCGAGGGGCAGGAAACCTCATGGGCAAAGCCCAGCATGGTCAGATGTCCGTTGTGGGATATGATCTCTATGTACGGATGCTTGATACAGCCATCAAGATGATTACAGGAGAAATCATGGAAGAAAAAGTGGATACCACCATCGACATGAAAATCGATGCCTATATTCCTTCTTCCTATATTTCGGATGAAGTGCACAAGATTGAAGTATACAAACGGATTGCATCCATGGAGAGCGAAGAGGACTATGAAGACATCAAGGAAGAACTCCTTGACCGATTCAGCGATATCCCTGATTCGCTGTACAATCTCATGGATATAGCGAGACTGAAATTCTATGCAAACCGTGCTGGCGTGCTGGAACTGAGAGACCGCGGGAAGGATATTCTGATCACCTTCGCATCCCCTGAAAAGCTGACCCCTGAAAAGGTGAGTCTCCTATTCAAGAAGTATGCCGATAGAACAGAATTCCAGAGAAAAACCCCTGCTGTCGCTTTTACGATCGTAGAGAAAGAAAGATATCAGACCATGGATGCCTTGACGAAGCTCATGAAAGAGCTTACAGAGGCGGACAGAGTTGCAAAAGAGCCTTAAAGACTATATAATATTAAAATGTGTCAACGAAATGTAACAGAAAGACTTTATAATGAATTGGAGCACAATGCGATTAAAAAAAGAGAGGGAATTAACTTGATTAGTTTAAAGAAGAAAGTACTCACAACCCTATCCATATCTGTTTTAGCCTTAGCGCTGGCAGGTTGCGGATTAGTAGAAGAAACACCTGAATCCATTGAAAATACAGTCCTTGCAGAAGTAGGCGGGGAAAAGATCACTCAGAAGGATGTCGATACTGAAGCTGTATCTTACATGGACAGCCTGAAGGTCACTTACGGAGAGGATATACTTGAGCAGGAAGAAGGAAAAGAAGTCGTCAAGCAGCTGAAGGTTGATATCTTGAACAGCCTTGTGGAAATGAAGATCATCGACAAGAAAGTTGAAGAATCCGGTATGGAAACAGATACTGAAGAAATAACTGCAGCCATCGATGAGAGAATCGAGCAGGTGAAAGCGGCTTATGTAGCAGAAGAAGGCGCTTATGAAGCTGCTCTGACTGAAGCAGGCTTTACACCGGAGACTTACTATGAGTTTGTGAAAAAAGATATCATCAGACAGCAGTATTATACAACGCTGATGACGGATGTAAAAGTTACAGACGAAGACATCGCAGCATACTACGAAGAAAACAAAGCAACTTATATGACACCAGCTGGTGCTAACATCTATCATATCTACTTTGGAACAGACGAAGCAGCGAAAGCGGAAGCGGAAGCTGCACTCAAACTGATCAAGGAAGAGGGAAGAGATTTTGCTGAAGTAGCTGAAGAATTCGGAAACGACATGTCTGCAGAAGCGGGCGGTCTACTTGGATACTATGCATATGAAAATGAAGAGCTTTATGCTGACTTCATGGAGCATGTAAAGGCACTGAAAGAGAACGAGATTTCCGATGTTGTGCAGTCATCTGCAGGATATCACATCATCAAGGTGGATGGTGTTCAAGCTGAAGCTGTTCAGCAGGACCTTGAAGAAGTGAAAGTAGCAATCTCATCGACACTTGAAGTGGAAAAGAAGAATGAGAAGTATGCTTCAAACATGGAAGAATGGAAAGAAGAATACAAGGTCAAGATTCACGAAGATAAGATCAGATAAGTTCAGATAGTATATTATAAAAGCTGCCCGCAGATGGATCATCCGTCTGCGGGCAGCTTTTTATGGAGCTTTTTATGGGATGATCTGATATTCAGGAAATTGTGATGTGCACTTTATAAAACAACGGTCTGTGATATAATTGTCCTATTATATTTGTACATAGAGTACAGAAAGAGTAAGTTAGAGGTGAAAAAATGATACATATCGTCGGTCTAGGCCCTGGAAATGAAGATGCGCTGACACTAGGAGCGGTCAAGGTGTTAAGTGAGTATCCACTCTATTTAAGGACAGAGAAACATCCTACAGTGAACTATCTGAAAGAGAAGAGGATTACTTTTGAGACTTTTGATTCCTTTTATGAAAAGGCGGATAAGTTTGAAGATGTCTATGAAGAAATCAGATTTGCCATACTGGAACTCGCTAAAGAGACGGACCTGGTCTATGCGGTGCCGGGGCATCCGCTTGTTGCGGAAAAGTCGGTGACGCTGATCATCGATGCATGCAAGGAGGCGGATATTCCTTACAAACTGTACCCATCGGTCAGCTTTGTGGATACGATGCTGGAAGCACTTGAAATTGATCCGATCAGCGGCCTTCGTATCGTGGATGCGTTAAATATAGAAGAAGAAACACCTGATTTTTCTAAAGGCACCATCATAACCCAGGTATTCTCCCCTTATATAGCGGGTAGAGTGAAGATAGCGCTAAGCCACTATATGGATGATGAAGACGAGATCATCTTTGTGAGAGCAGCTGGAAGCGACGAAGAGGTCATAAGAAGAATCCCTCTTTATGAACTGGACAGACAAAAAGATGTGGATGACCTCACAAGTGTTTATGTACCGCCAATAAAAGGAAGATATGATTTTTACAGTTTCATGAGGATTGTTGAAAGATTGAGAAACAGAGATGAAGGCTGCCCATGGGATATGGAGCAGACTCATGAATCTTTGAAGAGGTATCTGATTGAAGAGAGCTATGAAGCACTGGAAGCGGTGGATCTTAAAGATTACGACAGCTTGACAGAGGAGCTGGGGGATGTGCTTCTTCAGATTCTTCTTCACAGCACCATCGGGAAGGAAGAAGGAGAATTCACTGTGCATGACGTGATCAGAGCCGTGTCAGAAAAAATGATCTATCGTCATCCTCATGTCTTTGCCAAGGAGAAAGAGCTTACAGCGGATGAGGTCTTAGTGCAATGGGAGGAGCTCAAGAAAAAGGAAAAGAAAGAGGAGTCCCTTAGTGATTCTCTGAATGGAATTTCAAAATATTATCCGAGCTTATCAAGAGCTGAGAAGATCCAGAAGAAAGCAAGGAAATACGGCTTCGACTGGGATGAGATTTCCTATGTCTTTAATAAGGTTGAAGAAGAGATTTCTGAAATCAAAGAAGCCATGGAAGAGAAGAATCCTGAAAAGGTAGGAAAAGAGCTGGGAGACCTTCTATTTTCGGTTGTGAACCTGTCAAGATTCCTGGAAGCGGATCCTGAGCTTTCCTTGAACCAAACCTCAGATAAATTTATCAGTAGAATTCGTAAGATGGAAGAGCTTTTATTGGCTGAAGGACTCACTTTTAAGGAGCTTTCCCTCGAAAAACTGGACAAATACTGGGAAATTGCAAAAAAAGATGAAAAAAATTAAAAAAAACGCTTATAAATAAAGGGTTTCAGGGTTTTTTATGGAATAATAACAGTAGATTCCATTAATAAACAAAAACAAGGAGGAATTTATTGTGAACAAAGCTGAATTAATTTCCGCATTAGCTGAAGCGACCAGTCAGACAAAGAAAGATTCTGAGGTTTTCCTGAAAGCTTTTCTTGAAACTGTGGTTAATACACTTGAGAAGGGTGACAAAGTTCAACTAGTTGGATTTGGTACCTTCGAAGTAAGAGACAGAAAAGAAAGAGTCGGAAGAAATCCTAGAACAAAGGAAGAAATCCAGATACCAGCATCAAAGGTACCTGTATTCAAACCTGGTAAAGACTTTAAAGAAAAGGTGAACGTTGTTCCTAAGAAGAAGAAGGCTGCACCTAAGAAGAAGAAATAACTATAATCAGAAACCATAGTATTAAAGATGTAGGAGAATTAATTCTTCTGCATCTTTTTGCACTATCTGCACAATAAGTGACCTCTAAACAGGGCTATATTCCATGAAAATCAAAGTTTTACTTCACATTGGGGCAATCAAAATATATAATATACACAATGAATAAAATATAACGTTTTATTCAGAGAAATTGAGGTGAAGAAGTTGAGACTAGATAAATTCCTGAAAGTGTCCCGAATCATCAAAAGAAGAACCGTAGCCAAAGAAGCATGTGACGGAAAGCGGGTTTCCATTAATGGAAAGATTGCGAAAGCGGGTTCTGAAATTAATGAAGGGGATGTTATAGAGATTACCTTTAAAGAAAGAGGGATCAAAGCGAAGGTGCTGAAAATACATGAACATGTAAGAAAAGATGAAGCATCTGACATGTATGAGATTCTTGAAGGTGAAGAAGACACAGACGAAGAGGACTAAATGCAGCTTCTTTCAGTTTGGAGGAGTACCATGAAAACAGGAAAATTATTTGTGAGAGTGCTTCTGATACTGTTTGTAGGAGTTATTTCTTTTACAGTATATAAGCAGCAGGTAATGATGAACAATATCGAAAAAAATATTGTGATGCAGCAGGGTGAATTAGAAAAAGTTATGGAAGAGAATGAAAAACTCACTAATCTTGTAGACAGCACCCAGACGGAAGACTATACTATAAGAAGTGCCAGAAACAGACTCGGTTTATTAAGACCAGGAGAAATTCCGGTAATTGACTCGTCAGGAGACTGATCGGGTATTATTATATACGTTATTTATTTATAATTTTGAGGAGGATTCTTATAAACATGACCTTAGAAGTAGGAAACATTGTAGAAGGAACTGTAGTAAATATTACTAACTTTGGAGCTTTCATAGATCTGAATGGAAAAACGGGCTTAGTCCACATATCAGAGGTAGCTGATACCTATGTTAAAGACATCAAAGAATTTATCAAAGAAGGCGACAAGGTACAGGTCAAAATTTTAGGAATTGATGACAATGGAAAGATCAGTCTATCCATAAAGCAAGGCGTTGCAATAGAGCAGAAAAGATCAACCAGACCTGCAGAGGTTCAGTGGACTGCTCCAGACAAGAAGAAGCCTGCATCAAATGATTTTGAAGATATTATGTCGAAATTCATGAAAGAAAGTGAAGAAATCATGTCTGACTACAAGAAAAAGCAGGAAGTCAGAACAAAAAATAGAAAAGGGTAAAACCTAGTCTATCAATGGTAATCATTGAAAATAAAAATAATACCTGGTTTTCCAGGTGTTATTTTTATTTTTAATGTTGACAAGGCATTGGGCATGATATATAATTAATTTTGTCGCTGAGATGAGGCGGCAAATGAATGCGGCGGAATAGCTCAGCTGGCTAGAGCATTCGGTTCATACCCGAAGGGTCGTAGGTTCAAGTCCTATTTCCGCTACCATTTCCTTTTAATATGCTGGAGTGGCGAAACTGGCAGACGCACAGGACTTAAAATCCTGCGGTAGTGATACCGTACCGGTTCAATTCCGGTCTTCAGCACCAAATTAATATCGCGGGGTGGAGCAGTTGGCAGCTCGTCGGGCTCATAACCCGAAGGTCGTAGGTTCAAGTCCTACCCCCGCTACCATTTATAAGACAGTCTGATTTGATCAGGCTGTTTTTTTGCGCAGTGATTTTCTGTTCTTTTGTTAACATCGATTAACTGATTGTTAATAGCAAGATTTTTCGTTAGTGATATAATATTAACAAAAAATGAAAAGGAGTGTTTAAAAGGTGAAACAGTCTACACTGAACATAGAAGTGAGAGAGCAGTCCTATCAGCCTGTGCTCAGCATCAGAACACGTACGGATGTAAAGTCCCTGCCGCGTCTTATCGGTGAGTCCTATAGCAGAATAGGGCAGTATCTGAATGAGCTTGATATCGAGCCTGAGGGGCCTCCATTTGTGGCCTATTATAACTTGGATATGAATGATTTGGATGTGGAGATCGGATTTCCTGTGGATGATGTAATTCCAGGAAATCAGGATATGTGTCCTGGAGAACTAGAGAAGGGGAAAGTGGTCACCTGCAGATATAATGGTCCTTATGAGGGTTTGGAAGAGGTCTATAAGGATATGAATAAATACATTGAAGAAAAGGGTCTCAAAGCGAAGGGGATAGCATACGAAACCTACTATAACGCACCGGATGAGGTGAAAAGTCCAGAGGAGCTCGTAACGAGGATCGATTTACCTGTATATTAAAAAGTATGGCCGACAGTCAAGTGCTGTCGGTCTTCACTATTATAGGGTGACATTATTTCTCAATATGATACAATAGCAATAATGCTAAAAAATGCGAAATGTATATTGGAGGACTTATGAAGGTAATGATAGTTGGGGCTGGTAAGCTTGGTGTAAAGCTGGCTGAAGCCATGACCATTGAAAATATGGATGTGACGCTGATTGACAGCGATGCGAAGGTCATAGAGAAGCTTAACGAGCATCTGGATGTACTTACCGTTGTTGCCAACGGAATCAACGTGACCATGTTAAAAGAGATGAATATCGAAGAATATGACATCATGGTGGCTTGCACTGAAAATGATGAAACGAATGTGGTCATCTGCACCTTTGCTAAAAAATTAGGCTGCGGACAGACCATCGCCAGAATAAGAAATCCTGAATATACCGAACAGATCAATTTTGTGCGGCATGAACTTGGGATTGATCTGATCATCAACCCGGATTACGCGACTGCGAGTTCCATCTCAAAGTATCTGTTAAAGAACATCATGTTCTATACAGGAGATTTTGCAGATGGAAAGGTGAAGATGATCGACTTCAAGTGTTCTTATAAGAGTACCCTCGTAGGAAAAAAGCTGTTTGAACTGGAAGACTTTGATAGTCTGATCATCACAGCGATTTCAAGACATGGTAAGCTGATTATTCCTTCTGGTAAAACTGAGATTATGGCAGATGATGTGATTCATGTCATTGGGAAAGAAGATGAGCTGGTTAAGCTGAGTAAGACCCATAAGCTCATTGGTAATGATAAGCGAATGGAGCGCGTCATGATCATCGGTGGTGGTAATGTCGGGTATTACCTGGCAAAAGAGCTCTCGAAGGCGAGGGTGGCCACTACGCTCATTGAGCAGGACAGAAATCGCGCAATCAAGCTTGCGGAAACACTTGAGCATGTTCTGATTATTCATGGCGACGGAACAGATGTGAATATACTCGAAGAAGAGAACATCGATCAGATGGATGCTTTCATCGGCGCCACTGGCTACGATGAGCAGAATCTTCTCATGGCGCTCATGGCGAAGCAGTATGGAGTCGGGAAGACGATTGCGAAAGTGAGCAGAAAAAATTACACGAAAATTATCGATAAGCTGGATATCGATGCAGCACTGAATCCGGTGAATATTACCACGTCCAACATTCTAAAGTATGTTCGTGGTGGTAAGGTTGTTTCTGTCTCCCTTCTTCTTGGAGGGGATGGGGAAGTGACGGAAATCATAGCGACAAAGGACCTTGATTATCTTGACAGGCCTTTAAAAGACATTAATTTCCCTAAGGGAATCATCATAGGTGCGATTGTTCATAATGGAGAGGTTGTTATTCCAAATGGATCCTCTGTCATAAAAGCGAATGATCGGATCGTGGTATTCTCCTTGGCGGAAGATACTGAGAATCTTAAAAGATTATTTACACCTGGAAAGAGAGGACTTTTTAGTGAACTATGGAATCGTAATAAAGGTGTTAGGGATAATACTGCTGATTGAGTCTGTGCTTATGTCTCCTGCAATCTTCATATCTCATTATCATAGCGGAGAAGCGGTGGGAAGCTTCCTTATAACCATCAGCATTATGCTGGTGATGGGCATCGCCATGATGAATGTTAATAGTGATAGGGAATCAATAAGAGCGAAAGATGGGATCGTCATCGTGGCTGTAGGCTGGGTGATGATTTCCGTTTTTGGTGCACTTCCTTTGTATCTGACAGACAGTGTGCCACATTATGTGGATGCGCTTTTTGAAATCATATCTGGTTTTACAACCACAGGATCTTCTGTAATTGCTGATGTGGAAGCTCTGGACAAGGGAATTCTTTTCTGGCGCTCCATGACGCACTGGATCGGTGGTATGGGTATTCTGGTATTTACACTGGCGCTCTTACCTGCACTGGGTGTAGGTAGCCTTCAGATCTTTAAGGCGGAGTCTCCTGGGCCGGTAGCGGGCAAGATTGTACCTCGAATGAAAGACACAGCAAGAGTTCTTTACACGACTTATATTACAATTACTGTACTTCAAGTGTTGTTTCTTCTATTTGGAGGAGTGAATCTTCTGGAGTCTTTTGTGATTACCTTCGGCACAGTGGGTACGGGAGGATTTGGGCCAAAGAATGACAGCCTAGGGAGTTACAGTTCTTACGTGCATATCGTTACTGGAGTATTTATGGTTTTATCGGGAATCAATTTTTCCTTGTATTTCATGGTCTTCAGAAAGAAGTATAAGGATTTTCTGCAAGATCGTGAACTGAGGCTGTATCTGTTCTTTGTCTTCTCCTCGGTTGCGATGATTGTTTTAAATCTGCTGATCACTTTCAAGGGTGATTTCTTCATAACGCTGAGAGATTCCTTCTTTCAGGTTGCGTCCATCATGACAACAACAGGATTCAGCACCGTGGACTACGAGCAGTGGCCGAGTTTCAGTAAACTCATACTATTCTTCCTTATGTTTATAGGAGGTTCTGCGGGCTCAACAGCGGGTGGTATGAAGGTCATAAGAATTCTTATTATTCTGAAGCTGATCAAGAGAGAGGTTTCGAAAATCTTCCATCCCAGAGCGCTTATTCCGATAAAGGTAGGTGGGAAGATTGTCTCGAATGAGGTCATTGCGCGAATCAACAGTTTTCTTGCGCTGCATCTTGTTATTTTTGTGATAGGTGTCCTTGTGGTTTCGTTAGAAGGAGTAGACATGATTACTTCTCTTTCATCTGTATCAGCGACAATCAATAATATCGGGCCTGGTTTTGGTGCGGTGGGTCCTACCATGACCTTTGCGGATTACTCCATCTTCACCAAGCTGTTCTTATCGCTGGTGATGCTTCTTGGAAGACTGGAACACTTCACGATCATTGCGCTTCTTGTGCCTAAATCCTGGACACGAGAAAGCTAAAAGTTATTATAAATAAAGTATAAATAATGATGGTATAAAGAAAGACTTGTTATGAATAAGATGATAAAATGCCTGAGGCATTCTACGACAACGAAAGGACAGAACCTTAGGGTTTTGTCCTTTTGATATTGGATAAGGAAGTGTGGAGACTATGGAAATGAGAGAACTGTCTTTGAGTGAGCTGGACGCTGCTTCAAATCTGATCAGAGAAGTGTTTCTTGAAACAGAAGCCAAGGAGTGTGAGAAATTGGGTGTAAGTTTTTTTCTGGAATCTGTGACAGCGGACTCTTTTTTCGCGCTGATCAGGGAAGAGAACTACCTTCTTTATGGGCTGTTTAATGAAGAAGCAGGGCTAGCGGCCGTCCTGGGTGCTAGAGAGAACTTCATGGCGCTTCTTTTCGTGGATCAGAAACAGAAAAGAAAAGGCTATGGAAGGAAGCTCTTTAAATACTATAAAGATAAGATCGCTTCACGGGATGAGGATTATAAAAGAATTACAACGAATTCATCTATAGAGGCACAAAGCTTCTATGAGAAATTAGGGTTTACTGTCGCAGGTGAAAAGGTGGAAATATTTGGCGTACCTTATATACCTATGGTGATGGTGATATAGCACGAAAATAAGTAATATACTAAAATTGTATTAGCATATCGATTGTGTTAACGGAATGGATACAAACAGAACGAATCAAGAGACGCTCAGAATGGATTTTTTTGAGCGTCTTTTTCATGGAATTATCTATTATTCTGGAATGTTTTGACAATCAAAACAAAAAGCGAAAGCTCTTGATGCAGTTGATCTTTTTATGGTTTGTAAATTCTAGTTAAGAAAATAACAGATATTTTCTTTTATGTTACACGAAGAAAAGACCGAATCATATTTATGGAAAAAAATAGTACAAGTAAAATTTACTAAGAATATTTATTACTAAAAGCGAATTATTATTAATTCAAGATTATAAATTCAAAGTGAAGATGCAATTCTGGATTATTTTTAATAAAAAACCGGTTTGTTTAATAATAAACAATAACTTAATAAATATAATAACATTTAACAATAATATGCAATACTTGAAGGGTCAATTGTCGAAAAATAGCGTTAACACACAAAGTTATAAAGTTAATGTTAATTCAACTATATGAATATTTAATAAATGTCGAATGAGTGATACAATAGGGTACATAAAGCTATTGTTGTTGACATTCTTTATAAGCGCAAGAATTGTGTTGATTCTAGTTTAAACTGCGGAGATATTCATTGTGATGTTCGATGAAGCACTTATAGTCGACTTGCTAATGTAATTTAGAAAGTGTGAAAGGAGTTGAGAAAGTGTGCTTTAAAAAAGATAAGTTCAAAAAGAAAAGAAGTCTCTTTACCATATTAATCTTATTCAGTTTTATTCTGAGTACTCTGCCAGGGGGTATGAGAAGTATAAGAGCTGATGAGTTAAGCGGTGAAGATCCCGTAGAAACAGTAGAACTTGGAGCCGAAGTGATTTGGACAGGAATACCTGATGAGATGACTATACCGAATACAACTTTAAAATTAATGTCTGGAGAAGAAGTTGTTGAAAGTATAGAAATCGCTGATGGATTATCTGAAGTCAAATTCACACCAGCAGCTAAGTTCAATGACGCAGGAGAAGAAATTCACTATAGTGTTTCTCAAGATCCGCTGGAAAACTTTACAACTGAAATCAGTGATTTTGTTGTTGAGAATACTTACGTGGAATCTGTAGTTGAGGAGAAGGTGGAAGAGCCGGTAGTGGAAGAACCGGTAGAAGAAGAGCCAGTAGTTGAAGAACCGGTAGAAGAGGAGCCGTTAGTGGAAGAGCCGGTAGTGGAAGAGCCTGTCGAGGAGAAGATTGAAGAATTGGTAGTTGAAACTGAGGGTGTAGATGATTCTGAATATAATATGCCTTGGCGTAATATAACTTATAAAAACACCTCCCTTAAAATGGTTCCTGTAACGGAAAGCTTTAGTAGAATGATGATGTCCACAAACCTTCTTTATACCAATGATGGCAGTGGAACATATCCAAATCCATTTATTCAAGGTATGAATTTAAGGAATCCAGATCCTATCAGAAAAGAAATAGAGGAAGGGTTCATCACAAAAGTAGCTTCTAATACAGGTATCAACGGTGAGTTCTTTATTGATTTGAAGATTGAAGGGAAACAAATAACAAATACTGAAACGGTAGATGTGGTTTTAGTCCTGGACAACTCAGGTAGTATGGGTGAATGGTCGGGAAACAAGAGGAGAAGAGAATATGCAGATGATGCAGCCAGGGCTTTAATTGATGGGTTACTTACAGGTACAAATACCATTAGAATGGCTTTGGTTACCTATTCTACAAATTTAATTAATGGAAACTCACAATACACATTTACAAATGATAAAAACACTCTGAAAAACAAATTGCCTACTGGATACGGAGGAGTTACCTTCACACAAGAAGCTCTTTTAAAAGCAGGAGAGATTATTGGAACTTCAACTGCTAGTAAAAAGTATATCGTCTTAATTAGCGACGGTGTGCCTACGAAGAGTTATAAAGCAACAAGTATTGTGGCAACAACGTCTTCGTCAGTACCGAGATTGATTGATTATAATGGCGTCAATAATCCTGATTATAGAGCAACTGCTTTTGGAGGAGTTGTAGGAGATAGTGGGTATTATGATTTAAGAAATAATACTGATTATCTTGTTGGTGGCTATCGTGTAACCGAACATGGATTTGCTACTATGTCACAAGGATTGCTACTTAAATCTGGAGCTGGAGCACCTACAGTTTATACCGTAGGGATAGAGCTTGACGACCAATATGGTGCAACGCAAGAAGAGGCGTTTAATGTAATGAAGAATATCGCCTCTGGTGAAAATAATTACTTTGATGCAGCTGAAGCTAGTCAGCTGGTAGGGATTCTAGAAGAAATCCAGACTTCCATTCAAAAGAAAATTAATAATGGAGTCGTTACAGATCCAATGAGTAGCATGGTTAATTTAAACAGAGGGGTAGATGGTGTATTAAATGCATCTGACTTTACACTTACAGCATCAGATAATGCATTGCTATCTACAGTTACTGTAACAGAGGACCCTGCTGGAACAATTAAACTTTCAGGACTCAACTTAGGAGCAGGCGAATATGTTAATTTGAGATATAAGATTAACTTAAAAACTGAAGATCCTGGTTTCGTTCCAGGTCAGTACTACTTAACCAATGAGCGAACATTCCTAACTCCAGTACTGAATGGGCCTGAAAGAGAGTTTGGTATTCCTGCAGTCAATGGAGCAGGGGTTAGTGTTGAAGGTAGTAAAAACTGGATTGGGGATACAAAAGAAGACCGACCTGATTCTATTAAGATCAACCTTTATAGGACAAGTAGCACCGTTTCTAAAACAAAAATTAAAGATGTTACTTTACTTAAAACTGATTTTACAAATTCAGACTCATGGACCTATTCTTTCAATAACCTAGCAAAATATGACAATCTAGGGAATAACTTTACTTATACTGTTGAAGAGGAATTAGTGCCTGGATACAGCTCATCTGTTAATGGGTATGTAATTAGTAACACCTTGAAGGTTGGAAGTTTAACCATCAAAAAAGTTAAAGATGATGGAATTACAACGATTGACACAGCTAAGTTTGAATTACTTAAAGATGGAGAAACTACTCCTGCTGTTCAGTCTACAAGCGGTGGTATTGCAACATTCACAAATCTAAAACCAGGAACATATACTCTAACTGAGAGTGAAGCCCCTGAGGGTTATGCACTAAGTTCAGATGCATACCAGGTAATAGTTAGTCTGAATGATAGCAACAATATTGTAGTAACCGTAAAAAAAGGTGGCGAAACTATAGCTAGTGATCCTTTAATAATAATGAATGAAGCTCTTGGCAGCATAGAAATCAAGAAAACAGACAGTGTTACAGGTAGCTTATTGCAAGGAGCGGAATTTGATCTCTATAAAGAAGTTCCTCAAGGAACAACCGGAGCGGTTATGTTTACAATGCTTGATGGCACGATGATTTATGGGATAAAGATTAATGATACTTCATTAGTTACCGGTGCAAATGGATTAACTCCGAAGGTGGAGAGCTTGTTATTAGGTAACTACTACGTGGTTGAAACGAAAGCACCGACAGGGTACAACATTCTAGAAGAACCTGTAAGGATAGCCCTTACAACTGAGAATGTAATAATACAACAAGAAATTAAAAATGTCAGTTCCCCTATGATTCCTATGACTGGTGGAGTTGGAACAATGGTCTTCTCGATCATCGGACTTGCTTTAATGGGTGGAGCATTGCTTGGATATAAGAAGTTCAATACTAAGAACGATAGGAGAGGAGAATTATTATGAGGAACAGGAAACTTTTCGTAGGTTTATTTACAATACTAATGATGTTTGCGTTTATTGCACCTAGCATGGCGAAAGCGACGGTATTAGATTCAGTGGCAGAAAGAACAACGGATGTCACCATCCACAAAATGGAACTTTTCACACCAAAAGCAGGATTGCCAGTAGACCATGATGGAACAGTACTGACACCAGGTCAGTTGGATGCAGCATTAGGTGCAGGTAATTATGCACCACTTCCAGGAGTTGAGTTCAGTTATTGGGTGGTCGATGCGAATTTCGAGATTGGTGACCCAGTTGTTGGGACTCCGGATGGTTCAGCGATAACAAATGCATCAGGAATCATTACAATCCCTGATTTACCAGATGGATACTATTATTTTGCAGAAACATTTACACCGGTAAACGTAACACAGCAGATTGCAACACCATTTATTTTAGGACTACCAGTAATGAATGCGGCTGGAACAGCCTTTATTCAAGACCTGCATATCTATCCTAAAAATCTGACGGTTCGTGGAGCTGTTGTGCTTCAGAAATTTGCTGATGATGAAGCTTTAGCAGGAGCTAAATTCAGACTTTATAAAGGTCTTCCTTCAGCCAATCCACGAGTGGAGTATGTTCCTGAAGGAGGAGCTGCTGTAGAGTACACAACCAATGCTGAAGGTGAGATCATCCTCAACAACCTTCCTGTTGGAAACTACTTCTTCGTAGAGACAGCCACTGTATCACCATACCTGATCAACACCACACCACTTACATTCACAATTTCTGCAAATGGTAAAGTGACTGTGGATGCTGGACTAAGAACAGCGACAACAGGCGATGTCAAGTTTGTTGAATTAGACAACTTTGAAGAACCTGATATTTCTAAATCTATAGAGACAATTGGAAATGCAGCATCATCCGGTTTCTTCAATGAAGAGCTAGACTTCTTCATTGACATGGTTCTACCTTCAGATATTACAAGTTACACCATGTTGAAGGTTTCAGATAACATCGACAGCAGACTTGATTATCTTGGAGACTTAGTAGTAGAAGGAAGTACTGATGGAGTAAACTTTACACCTCTAGCTACCCCGCTACAGTACTCAGCAACAGAACCTACAGTCGGAACAAGTGGACTGCTTGAAGTGATATTTGTCCCAGCTCAGTTAAAGGCTGAACAAAGTGCAAAACTGACACATATCAGAGTCTCATTCAAGGCAGCCATCAATGAAACTGCCATCATGGGTCAGGGAATTGTCAACACTGCTAAAGTGGACTACAACAACGGATCCACTCCTGGTGACGATACGTCCAATGAAGTTAAATCCTACACAGGTGGAAAGAATTTCATCAAAGTGAATGGAGAAGAGTTAGCTCTAGCAGGAGCAGAATTTGCAGTGAAGAATGCAGATGGAGATTTCCTGAAGATTGATCCAATTACAGGAGAATATACATGGGTTAACACACTTGAAGAAACTACATTCAGACTGACTTCAGATGCGAATGGACTGTTCTCAATCAAGGGCCTGAAATATGATCTTGATGATGGAACAGAATACTATCTGTATGAAACTAAGGCGCCAATGTCAACTGCAGGATATCCTTATAACCTGATTGAAAGTGACATTTCGTTCCTTGTAAACGGCAGCAGCTACTATGCAGCACCTGATGCTATAGAATCTGGAACAACCTTGCCAACAGCATTACCACAAGAAGTTCTGAATATTCTTGGACCACAGATTCCACAGACTGGTGGTATCGGTACAACCCTATTCACTCTGATCGGTGGAGGCCTCATGGTATTTGCTGTGATGCTTAACAAGAAGAGAAGCAGAAGCTAATCAAGGAAAGTCATTTGGCGAATGCTTAGCATTCGCCTCTTCCATATAACCCCCAAACATTCTGGAGGTTATATGGAAGAGAAACAGTTTAGTGAAGATTGAAATGAAGCTGAAATGAAGCTTAAGAAGACTGAAATGTAGACAGATATGAAGAGTAATAGAAAGGGAGGAAAGACGTTTGAGTGAGATGGATAAGAAAGAGATAAAAAGAAGTATCCGGCAGAAAGTGTTCTTAGGACTGATTTTTGCAGTTGGGCTTTCCATATTTCTATACCCTTCTGTGACAAATTTCATAAATTCCAGAATACAGGCTCGGGTAATTGAGGGTTATGACGAGAACATTGAGAAGCTTAGGGCGGAAGAGAAAATACGCTTAAGAAAAGAAGCTATAGCTTATAATGATAAGCTCACAGGAGGAACAATCATATCGGATCCCTTCGCTGAAAACAGACCTCAGGAAGCGGGGGTCAGTTATATGGATATGCTGAACATCGGAGAAGTCATGGCTTATGTGGAGATTCCTAAAATCGATATCCATCTTCCTGTATATCATGGAACCGGTGATGATGTACTCAATAACGGCCTTGGACACATAGAGCAGACGTCCCTGCCTGTTGGAGGACTCGGAACCAATTCCGTCATCACAGGGCATAGAGGCCTTCCGACAGCAAAGATGTTTCGAAATCTTGATGAGATGGAAATTGGGGACGAATTTTATATTCACAGCCTGGGTGAGGTTCTAGCTTATAAGGTGTTTGATGTGGTGATCATTCCTCCTACAGATATAGAAAGGTTAAGAATTGAAAAAGATAAAGACATCGTGACGCTGATTACATGTGATCCCTATATGATCAATACCAACAGGCTCCTTGTAAGGGGTCAGAGAATTGACTATATAGCACCTGTGGAATATGCGGAAGGTGAAGATGGAAATCTTCTGGAAGGTAGTTCGGGAGAATCAGGAGGAAGAGAAATTGCATCTACGTTAAATCGGGCGGGTAGTAATGAGTGGATGATTCTTGTTGTAGCAGTGATCAGTGTGGCAATCATAGTTGTAATCTATCATGCTCTTCAAAGCAGGAAAGAGGGAAGGAAGAAGGTGATGGACCATGAAGTTTAAGAGAGTGTCCTATATCCTGTTTCTTACAGGACTTACTATATTTATGTATCCACATGCGATGAAAATCTTCTTTGAGGTTCAGAATGTCAGTGAAATCAATGAATATGAAAACGCTATGGAACATCTGACTGATGAGGAAATTCTTACTTATATCGAAGAAGTGGAAGCTTATAATGAATTCATCGCGAATAAACCAGTTGAGAGAATCCAGGATCCTTTCACACCGGTGACATCTAGAAGTGAAACAGCATCATCCTCTGGGGAAACAGGATCTATAGCTGGAGGTGTGGCAGGTGCTGGTGTGAATCCGAAGAATGTGATTGCCTCAGGGCCTTTTGGGTATATTGATGTTCCACGGATCAGCCAGAAGCTACCCATCTATTTAGGGGCAACAGATGCAAACCTGGCAAAGGGAGTTGCGCAGCTTGAAAGAACGTCCCTGCCTATAGGAGGTCTTGGAACACACTCTGTTATTGCAGGCCATAGGGGTTTCAACCGGAGCATTCCTTTTTTCAGATATCTCGACCAATTGGTGGTGGGAGACCGATTCTACATTCATGTGCTTGATCGCACACTTACCTATGAAGTTTTTGCAACTGAAGTTATTCTCCCTGATGAGAGAGAAAAGCTTAGTATTGATCCTGATAAAGATCTCATCACACTTCTGACCTGTGAACCCTATACAGTCAGTACACACAGGTTGCTTGTATATGCTGTCAGAGTTGATGGGGAGGGGCCTTTTGGAGAAAGCACTGAAAAGAATAGTATTGTAAGAAATTCAGGAGTCTTATCGGTGAACTACAGTAGAGAGACGAACGTCAGTAGAGAAGTAAGATTTGACAAGATCACCAGCTATGTTGTTGTATCAATTGGATCAGTCTTATGGATTGTCACCTTTATACTGCTGATACGAACTTTCTCGAGAACTCCAAAGGGGTATAAGAAATAATACAAAGGAAAAGGGGTGGCTTAAGTTTTAGCGGTAATACAGCACGCTATATAATGTGCTGCAGTCACCGATGGAAAATTGGGTGTATATAACCTGGATGAGTTCAAAATAGAATTATGTTGATTGGAGAAAGATGTTCAGATATTAAATATCGGAGCATCTTTTTAAGTCTGCAAAAATACGCCAGCAGATAATTCAGGATTTGGTCAGCGTTTTGAGGTCTGATTACAGATACACGAATAAAACAGTTCAGCTGAATTAATGGGAAAGACCTGATAGAGCTGTTTTCCGTAAAGAATAGTGATAGTTAATATTTTAATTGGATAATCGTTATTAATTGGAGAGTTTTATTTAATATTGGTCTTTAGAAAGGGTACAGCAGAATATGTTTCAAAGAAATTTGAATATTATTATAAATTATTTAACGATAATCAATAATAGTACATAAAATTGTAAATTTTACCAATAATATTTGACTTTTAGGCTACCTATTGTCTAAATATAGTCTTAAATATAATGACTTATAAACATAATGTTAATTTAGCTATATATATATTCAATAAATGTCGAATAAATGCTAGAATGAGGTAGATAAAGCTATTGTTGAAACCATTTCTTTTAGGTGTAAGAATTGCGTTGATTATGTTTAACTGCGGAGAGATTTATTGAAATTGTATGGTGAACAAACACTCAACTAAGATTGGCTTATGAGAACTCACAGAGACAGAGAAAGGAGTTGAGAAAGTGCGCGTAGGAAAAGACAAGTTGAGAAGGAGAAGAAGGTTCTTTACCATATTAATCTTGTTCAGTTTTATTATAAGTGCCCTGCCAGGGGGCATGAAAAATATCAGGGCTGAAGAGTTAAGCGGTCAAGAACCAGTAGAAACAGTAGAGCTTGCCGCTGAAGTGATTTGGACTGGAGTGCCTGAAGAGATGACGATACCGAATACAACATTGAAATTGATGTCTGGAGAGAATGTTGTTGAAAGTATAGAAGTAACTGATGGTTCACTTGAAGTCAAATTCACACCGGTAGCTAAGTTCAATGACGTCGGAGAAGAAATTCTCTATAGTGTTTCTCAAGATCCACTAGAGAATTTTACAACTGAAATCAGAGATTTTGTGGTTGAGAACACTTACGTGGAACCTGTAGTTGTTGCGGAAGTAGTGGAGGAGCCGGTAGTAGAAGAATCGGTGGTAGAAGAACCGGTGGTAGAAGAGCCAGTGGTAGAGGAACCGGTGGTAGAGGAACCAGTGATAGAGCCGAAGGTTGAAGAACCAGTGGAAGAACCTAAGTTAGAAGAACTGGTTCTTGGTTTAGAAATACCGGAAGAAGAGTTGATAGGTGCTGATATGATTGATGGGGAAATGGATCCATCAATGATTGGAAAACCAGTAGGACCGGATGGCGTTATCTTAGGTGCTGAAATGCCATACACACCACCAGGCAGCGCTGGTAATGATTTACTCCCTATTGCTGAAACTTTTAACCGGAGTATGATGTCGACACAAACATCTTCATTATTACCAGGCGAAGTGATTGTTGATAAATATGCAAAACCTGTACCTGGTTTGGTGAATACTTGGGATGTAACTTTGAGGATAGAAGGAAAAGACGATCAAAAGACATCTCATATTGTGCTTGTAATTGACAGGTCTGGTAGTATGTCTGGTTCTAAACTTGATAACGCTAAAATTGCAGCTAAAAATTTCGTGGATGCGCTGCTCGTAAATCCAAATACAATGATAGCGGTTGTATCATATTCGTATGGTTCAGGTGCATATGAAGCTACTATTAATAGCAATTTCAGTACAGATGCAAATGCACTTAAAGCTGCAATAAATACACTTTCAGCAGGTGGTGGTACGAATACTCAAGCTGGAGTAAGGCGAGCTCATCAAATGCTATCAGCGAGCGGAACAGCTGACTACAAGCATATTGTTCTATTGTCAGATGGAGTTCCAACTCAGAGTTTTGTCATCAATAACTTAGATGCTTCTAAGTTTGAATCTGTAAATTTAATTGCAGACACTGAATATAACGGTTATGTTACTGAAGACAACAATATTTACTACAGAACCAAAAGTACTTTAACGGATTATAATTATAATCAGACCATAGGGTATGGTTCTGCACCGTATACACGTTATGACACATATAACTATCGCTACAGGTATTACAGCCATGGAAACAGCGCTATTGCCCAAGCAAGCATATTTAAAAATAATATTGTAGCTGGACAGACGAAGACTTTGTGGACAATCGCTTATGGACTTGATGGATATGGTGCTGAAGTGCTTTTAGACATGGCCTCTTCAGCAAATAACGCACGATCTGCTACTGAGAGTGATCTTACAGCAACAATGGCACAAATAGCTGGAAGTATTAATTCCGCAGCAAAATCGATCACTGTTGAAGATCAGATAGCTACAGGATTTGAAATTCCTGCTGCCAGCATAGGAGTATACACGAAAATACCAGGTTCCAGTACTGTTAATTACGATTCAAGCCAAAGAAAGTTAACTTGGAACGTTGGTGATTTAGTAACTCCAAAGCCTGGTGATCCAACAATTAAGTATGCAGAATTAACTTATCGAGTTCATATTACGGATGCCATCCTCGGTGTGACACCAGTGAATAACACTTATCCAACAAATACTTATGCAAAAGCAAATTATACGAATTCGAGTGGACAACCAGTCTTGAATGTTCCGTTCCCAATTCCGATGGTCAACCCGATATTTCTTACGGTGGAAAAGATACTGTTGGATCCTAATGGAGTGGAAATAACTAATTCACCACAAGATTTCTTAATCAATGTCAAGAGTGATACTGTTGCTGGAGCTTACGCATATGATAGGACATTCTCAGTTATTCCTGATTCGAGCATAACTACTACTGAACTGAGACTTGCTGATCATTATACAATAAGCGAAAATGCACCTAACTATGATGTCACAATAGAAGTATATAATCATACAACTACAAGCTGGGTCACTACTAATGACTTTACAGTTATAGCACCAGGTATATCAACTGATTCAGGGCAACAGGACATCCTCATCAGAGTGACGAATCAGGAGAAAGTTGTCAATGTGGTTGCGAACAAGATATGGGAAGGTGGACCGACACCACGGCCGACGGTCTGGTTCATGCTTTACCGACAGATCGGTGAAAATGGGACAGCAGTGCCTGTTCCGTTTAATGAGATCCCAGGTGAGGACGATATCAAACAGCTTGTCAATGGAGTCACGCAAGTTAGCTGGAGTGGCATTACACAGACCAATAATCTTGGCCAACTATACATCTTCAGTGTCAGAGAAGTTAATAGCGAAGGACAACCATTTACCCCTGCCTATTATACAAAGACAGAAAATGGATTGACAGTAACGAATACCTACACACTCACCACTGTCGTCGTCTCGAAAGTAGTTACTGGTAACATGGGTGACAAGACAAAGGAATTCACCTTTACGGTTACACTAGGACAGGGTGCTGAATTCCCTGAGTTGGGTACTGGATACACAATCAATCCGAACAATCCTAGTGAAGCAACATTTACACTGAAGCATGAGGAGGAAGTCACACTGATTGTTCCAATTGGTGCAACACTTACCATTGTGGAGAGTGATAATGCAGGTTATACGGTCAGCATTAATGGAATCCCAGTAACGGTTCCCGAGTTGACGGTAACGGTAGAGAGTGAAGGTACATCTATAGAATTCACCAATAACAGTGATGTGATCATTGACGCTGGAGTAGCTCTTGATTCACAACCATACATGCTGGTGCTGGTTCTAATGGGTCTAGGCGGTGTTGCTGGACTGATTTGGAAACGTAAACACCTGAAATTTGACTAAAGGAGGGATTCGTATTGACAGAAACTGATACAATGCTCATCAACCAGGTAGCGTCTGAACCCTCCGCAGAAGTAAAGGACCAAGCTACCATTCCGGAAGCTTCAGGATCTGAAGCATTGAACCGGGAACAGCTACAAATCATCAACTGGCTCAAAGAAGTGCGTTTTCGAAAACAACTTTTCGGTGGAGTAAACGAACAGGATGTCTGGAAAAAAATCGAAAAATTGAACGAAATGTACGAGGCTGCGCTGAAAGCGGAACGGATCCGCTACGATGTTCTACTGGAACAGCAGAGCAAAGTCAGCAAATCCAGCATACAGAGCGGCAATCTTACAAAGGACAAGAAAGCTGATGAATAAGAAACAGAGCGCAACCGGCATAGCGGAGGTTATCACCAAAAGAAGAAAGGCTCTGTATATGAAAAAGGGCTATATCAGTCTGCTGATCCGAATTGTTCTACTGGCAGCAGCAGGGTTCATATTATTCACTCAGGTATTTCTGATTACTCAGGCAAGAGGAAATGATATGTACCCGGCAATCAAGGATGGCGATCTGATGATCGTATTCCGGTTGCAGAAAGAATTTGTGAAAGATGACATTGTGGTCTATCAAGTTGGCGTTGGTACTCACCTAGGCAGGATTGTCGCACGAGAAAATGATGTGGTTGAATTGGATGATTCGGGATTATTTCTGCTAAACGGAGCCCCGCAAAGCGGTGAAATTGTGTACCAGACGTACGCAAAGGATGGTTACAACTACCCTCTGCGAGTTCCCGAGGGAAGTTTGTTCCTAATGGGAGACCATCGCATACAGACAAACGACAGCAGGGATCATGGCCCGGTTTCAAAAGAATACATCCAAGGAAAGGTCATAACAATCCTGCGCAGAAGAGGTCTGTAGATAAAATGATCGATTTGTAAAACTAATTAGCAACTAAAATTTTAGGAGGTATAAAAAATGAAAAAAGTATTAGCATTCCTGGTTGCATTCACATTCTTATTAGGACTGAGTGTATCAGCTTTTGCTACCGAGAACACTCCTTATGCAGACAGCACCACTGTTACAATTAACAAAGAACTTACTATCAATAACTCTGGTACTGTAAACCCAACAGAAACCTTTAATTTCGAAATAACCAAAGTGTCTGGATTTAGAGGTACTACTGAAGTTGACGTTCCAGATTTCGATACGGATTCCGTTATGCCTGGCAATCAGAATACCTTCTCAATTACCCTCGCACAAGGTATATTACTTGGAAGTGAAACTCTAGATTTACCGGAATTTGCTGGTGTTGGTGTTTATACTTACACTATCGACGAAATTCCTGGCGATACAGCTGGTATGGATTACGATGGGGACACCTATCAACTCGTAATTACCGTCATTAACAATCCTTTATATGATGCAGATGACGATGAAAGTGGACCTGAGTTCCTGCGTATCATAACACTGACCGATAATAAGGATGTAAAAGATGATTCATTTGACAATGATTTTGATGCTGGTGATTTAACATTTGAAAAAATTGTAACTGGTAACTTTGGATCACCTGATGATGAATTCGAAGTAACTGTTACAATTACTCCAGACACAGGCAAAATATTAAAAATGGGTCCTATGACTTTCGATGGTTCCTTTTCACATTCACAAGATGCAATGTCTGGTGTCATTACCGTAGTTTACAAGGGAGTTCAGAAAGGTGAATCATTTACTATTGAAAATATCCCTTATGATGTTGAATACAAAGTTGAGGAGACATACCAGGGAGTAAATTACATTGTATCTTATGATTTTGGTGAAGTCATCGACCCTAACGACCCCGCATTCGTGCCCAACCTCGTCAAATTTAGAGATTTTGATTATGATGCTAAAACAGTAACTATTACTAACAATAGAAATATACTCCCTCAAACTGGTATTAATCTTGACAGCCTTCCTTACATTCTTCTTCTGAGCGGAGCCATCATAGGTATGGGTGCTCTGTTTATCAGAAAACGTCAGAATGCCAGCTTTTAAAGACTGACTGATTAAAATTAAAATGGACTTGCCGGATGGAGTATTGCTCCATCCCGGCATTCAGAACTCACTGAAAGGAGGATGACTGCATGAGTTATTCTGGATTGATCCTCAAAGTAGGTAATGCAATTGTAACTCTTGTTGTTGCAGTGTCATTTCTGATCGCAGGAACTTACGCGGCATTTGCACTGTGGGACAATAATGCGGTTTATGGTGCCGCTGAGAATGTTCAGTTGGAGATGATCAAACTGAAGCCTGTCGAAACGACTGAGGGGGAAGGAGCATCCTTCGAGGAGCTTTTGGCCATCAATCCCGATGTCAGGGCTTGGCTGACGTTGGACAACACCAACATCGATCATCCGATCCTTATGGGTGAAACCATCCTGAGTTACATCAATACCGATGTCTACGGCAACTTTGCCTTGGCTGGCAGTATCTTCATGGATACCCGGTCAGATGAGAATTTCCGTGATCCCTATTCGCTGATCTACGGTCATGACATGGTTGAGGGGAAAATGTTCGGTGACCTTGCTCTATATCAGGACAAGAGATTCTTTGATCAGAATTCAACCGGAACATTGATTTTGCCGGACCGATCCTATGATCTGAAGATTTATGCAGCGCTGATTGTGGGGGTCTCCGAAGAGATGATTTTCAATCCTGATCTTCACGAAGGCGGATTATCGGAGCTCATCGATTATGCCCAAACCAATGCAGTGCACCTTCGTCCGGAAATGACCGATGCCTTGAAACAGGCTGCAGACGAGGGATTACAGATAATATCGTTGACTACCTGTTCAGGAGAATTTACCGACGCAAGAACTATTATTCTGGCAGTTATGGAGCCTTCCATGCCAGCGGAATAGGAGGATAAGAATGAAAAAGAGTTTACACCACATAACGACATTACTCATTTTTATGATCCTCTGTCTTACGATTGGATCTCCCGCTGTGCTGGCTGCAGAAAATCCAAGCCTGGAGCTGGATGTGACAGTTAACCTGTCAGGCATCCTACCACCGGTCCCTGAAGATTTTCTGATCAAGCTCGAGGCGGATGAGATAGGCAATCCGATGCCAGTGGCAACCTTGAATGGTGTTTATACCATGGTCATTACTGGAGCCGGGACCGCAAACTTTCCGAAGCTTACTTTCTCGAAGGTGGGCATCTACAAGTATCGGATCTGGCAGCAACCAGGACTTGATCCAAATGGCTACTACGACACCACGATCTATCATTTAAATGTGTTTGTGACCAACGCGGTCGGCGGCGGTCTTGAAATCACATCGGTCATCAATAAAGACGGTGAAATCGAAAAGAAGCCCGATGTGATCTTTGATAACCGCTATGCAAATCCTGCAGTTGTTCGGTTTACCGCGCAGAAGCTGCTGGATAATAAAACCCCGCTCGACAACCAATTTACTTTCATGCTGACGGATGCCGATGGAGCAGTTCTCCAAACAAAACGTAATCTGGCTGATGGTGTCACCTTTGATGATATCGTCATTAAGGAAACGGGGACAAAAGTATATTTCCTCAAGGAAGAAAAAGGAGCTAATCCTTTGATTCAATACGATCCGACCGTCTACAAAATCACCATAAATGTCTCCAAGAATTCAACGGGTGATTATGTGGCAACGTCCACCATCGAAGTATCCGGAAAAATCTATTCAGGTATCCCGATCTTTAAAAATAAAACAATAATCAGAGAACTGCCCAAAACGGGTGAAGCCCAGTCAATGCTCCCAATCCTTGGAGTTGTATTGCTCCTAGGTGGAGTTACTCTTAACCTGAAACGTAAAAAAACTCGCTGATTCTAAAATGAATAACAGGGCTCGTGAGAGCTCTGTTTTTCTAATGCCTTTTTGATTGATTTATCCTGGGTTTCATTATTGATTCTAAGAAAGATCTTGTCACACTTCTTACTTGTGAAGCCTACTTTCATCCTCCTTTTTAGAACTTTCAGGAGGAAACCGAAGGTATAGTTTTAGAAGGTGAGCACAACAAACATAAAGGACCAGTAGAAATCTTACTGATTTCTACTGGTCCTTCTATTCAGGTATAAGCGCTTTCCTACATCCAGACTGCAAGGAAAAGTGCAACGATTGATATACCTAGGGTGCTGACTCCTAAAGTGATATACTGCTGTGGTTTCTGATACTCCATCAGGTTTCTGTTTTTCTTTGGCACAGATTTCATCTTAGCCAGGGTAAAGAAACTCAGAATGGAGATTCCGAAGGAACAGGCAGCGGTTATATATAGAAATCCGCGTAATATTTCTCTTACTTCCATAAAGTACCTCTCCGTTTCGTATTGAGATAAGACTATTTTACATTAGATAGTATAGCATAAGTTACTTAAAGAAGTAAAAATTGTTATTTTAATAACATCAGATAGTACCGAGAAATTTCAGGTATTCTTCCACGAACTTTTCGGGCTCTTCAATCTGAGGACTGTGACCGGATTTTTCAAAGACCGCTTCTTTGAAGAGGCCTCCGTTCTTCGCATATGCTTCAAAAACCGCTCTTGTCTGGGACACCATAGGCTGTGGAGGATACACCTCAGCTCCAGGCCATCCAGGGATGATACCAAGCTGTCCTAGGAAGCCCACATCACTGAAGGAAGTATCTGAGACAATCTTATCCTCTACCCCTCTGAACCAGATCACAGGAGGCTTCGGACTTATATCTCTGATCTTTGTGAGGTTCACATACTTGGGACTCATGGTATTGCCTACACCTTTCGTGCCAGGTCCAAGGAAAGGCCAATCTAAAGCTGGTATGGAATCGCCAGGATAGAAATCGTCTCCGATTTCCATAAGAAGCATGGATTCCACAAACAGATCCTGAAGTTCTTCAGTGATCTGATACTCATTACCGAAGAGTCCCTTCAGCACATTCGGTGCTGAGGTAGGGTTTTCAAGGTTCAGGTCTTTGTTTTTAAGGCTTTCCACAAAGGCTTTATTCACAAGGCCACCACCAGTTCCTGCATTGGACGCATGGGTGACTTCGCCCTCTGTTCCCTTGGTTCCGGAGAAGCCGTAAGGGGAAAGAGGATTAATAAGACCAAGGCTTCTAACCTCATTTGGATAATCAATGGTGTACTGCATGGCGACGCCTCCACCCATGGACCAGCCTATAATGTGGGCTTTTTCGATCTTAAGTGCTTCCATGAAGCTTCTGATGTCTTCAGACCAGGTCTTCATGCCTTTTGTTGAATCGATGGGCAGCTTTTCCGTATAACCATATCCTCTGAGGTCCGGTGCAAAGATATGGAACTTCTCTTTCAGTTTTTCCATGGTAGGAACAAAGAAGAGGCTTGATGAGGTGTTACCGTGGATGAGCACTAGTGGTTCTTTTCCTTCCTCTCCGGCTTCTAGATAGGATACAGTCAGTCTATCCGTTCTGATTTCTTTCTTCTCGAAATGAGTAAGCATATACATCCTTCCTTTCACAATTATATTCGTCATATTAAAGGTTATTTTAGACCATCTTCATGGGTATGTAAACAGTTTCGATTGGAAATTACAGGTAGCTACTTATACATGAATATCCCAAAGCATCTGAATACTTTAGAGTCTACTGCTTCAGAATAAAGGAAAAGGGAAAGGCCTAAATAGGTCTTTCCCTGTAGTTTCTGATTTCCTGAGTGAGCATGGGAAGAATCTCAAGTGCATCTCCCACCAGTCCGATATTGGAGGAACCGAAGATCGGTGCATCCGGATCCTTGTTGATGGCGATAATGTAATCTGATTTCTCCATACCAGCGATGTGCTGAACAGCGCCGGAAATGCCACAGGCGATATACACTCGGGGCTTCACGGTCTTTCCTGTCTGACCTACCTGGAACTCCTTATCGATATGGCCTTCATCCACAGCAGCTCTTGAACCACCAACTTCTGCTCCGATCATGTCTGCACATTCTCGCAGAATATGGAAGTTGTTGCCTACACCACGTCCACCTGAAATGATGATCTCCGCTTTCGCGATATCGATGGCCATATGGTCCTTAGGAAGCACTTCAAGGATTCTTACAGAATCTTTGATGGTTTCAGTATGAACTTCTCTCTTCTCAATCTCAAAGAGGCGATTCTTATCTATGGAAAGTGCATCCATGACACCTGGTCTTATGGTGGTCATCTGAGGTCTCTTGGTTTCATTGATGATGGTGCCAAAAAGATTTCCGCCAAAGGCCGGTCTTGTCACATAAAGAAGGGAAGAGTTCTCGTCTTCCGGATCAAATTCAAGTTTCGTCGCATCAGCGGTGAGACCGGTGTCGCATCTGGCAGCCAGTCTTGGAGCCAGATCTCTTCCAAGCACTGTTGCTGGAACAAGAAATATATCTGGTTTATCGGTTGTTATGAGCTCATCAAGAAGTGTGGTATACACTTCCGTGCTGTAGGTGCGAAGGGAATCGTTACGAAGATTGATGACTTTATCCGCACCGCGATAGCCAAGTTCTTTCAGCGATTCTTCACTAGGCGTCCCAAGAATGACAGCGATGACGCTGTAGCTCAGATTCGGTCTGCATTCCTTCAGTCTCTTTGCTTCACCGAGAAGTTCAAGACTTGCATCATGCAGCTTATGCTCATGCTGTTCTATAAAGACGTAGAGGTCGCGATAATCCTTAATATTCATAGTTTGCCTCCTGCTTTCCGATGTAGTTGCTGTCCATGAGCATCTCGAAGATCTTACGTGCGGATTCTTTGGGTTCCAATGTAAGAACATCCGAGTTCTTGTGGACTTCCTTCGTGAAGGTCTTTTTCACCTTAGTAGGAGAACCCTTTAGTCCGATGGTCATGGGATCAAGATTCAGATCGTCATACTTTATGATTCGTATCTCCTTATCGAAAGCTTCCATGATTTTTCTGACATTCATGTAGCGTGGCTTTGCAATGCTTGCTAAGGTGGTGATCAGGCAAGGCATATCAGCTTCGATGATCTCATATCTGTTTTCCAGAGCCTTCTTCACTCTGATTTTACTTTTGCTGATCTCAAGTATTTCATCCACGTAGGTGATCTGAGGCAGATTAAGCTTTTCAGCAGTCTGAGGTCCTACTTGAGCGGTGTCACCATCAATGGCCTGTCTTCCGGCAATGATGAGATCATAATCGATTAAAGCAAGGGCTGCGCCGATGGTATTGGAAGTGGCCCAGGTATCTGCTCCACCGAATTTTCCATCGCTGATGAGAATGCATTCATCTGCACCCATGGCATAAAGCTCCCTTAACATGGACTCCGCCTGAGGAGGCCCCATGGTGACACAGGTCACTTTTGCGCCTTGCTGATCCTTGATTCTAAGAGCGGCTTCAAATCCGGCAAGATCATCCGGATTTGTGATGGTAGGGACTCCTGTTCTTATGAGGGTTCCTTTTTCCTTGTCTATTTTCATTTCTGTGGTGTCTGGTACCTGTTTCAGTAAAACAACTATATTCATGATTATTCCTATCCCCCTTACTTCAGCACAGATGCGGCGATGACCATCTTCATTACTTCAGTAGTGCCTTCATAGATTTCGGTGATTTTTGCATCACGATACATTCTCTCTAGTGGATACTCTCTTGTATATCCATAACCACCCAATATCTGTATGGAGATTCTTGTGCTTTCCATGGCGATATCTGAGGCATAATACTTCGCCATAGCCGCTTCTTTCGCATAAGGAAGTCCTTTGTCCTTGAAAGAGGCTGCCCGGTAGGTCAGAAGCCTTGCGGCATCGATTTTCGTCTGAAGCTCTGCAATCTGGAACTGTGAGTTCTGGAAAGCAGATATAGGTTTTCCAAACTGTTTTCTTTCCTTAGAGTACTTGATGGCTTCATCAAGTGCACCTTGTGCAATGCCAAGAGCCTGGGCTGCTATGCCGATTCTTCCGCCATCCAGCGTAGTCATGGCAATCTTGAAGCCCTTGCCATCTTGCCCAAGAAGATTCTCCTCCGGTACAATGACATCCTTAAAGATCAGTTCCGTGGTGGAACTGCCTTTGATTCCTAATTTATGCTCTGTCTTACCTATGGTGAAGCCTTCCATGCCTTTTTCAAGGATGAAGGCGGAGATTCCGCGGGTGCCTTTTGATTTGTCGGTCATGGCAAAGATGATGAAGATATCCGCATATCCACCGTTGGTGATGAAGATCTTCGATCCATTGATCCTGTAGTTTGATCCTTCCTTCACTGCGATGGACTGCTGCATGGCGGCATCGCTGCCTGCATTGGGCTCTGTGAGTCCGAATGCGCCGAGCTTTTCACCTGATGCCAGTGGAATCAGGTATTTTCTCTTCTGCTCTTCTGTGCCGAAACTGTATAAAGGTCCACAAGCCAGAGAAGTATGGGCTGAAAGGATGACGCCTGTCGTTCCGCAGAACTTTGATAGTTCTTCAACAGCCATGGTGTAGATGAGGTTATCTCCATCAGATCCACCGAATTCACTGGGGATGGGAATGCCCATCATGCCGATGGAAGCCATTTTCTGCACGGTTTCAAGGGGGAATCGTTCCTTTTCATCAATCTCTGCAGCGAGAGGTTTCACCTCATTTAGTGCAAACTCTTTAAAGAGTTTAAGGGAGAGTGCCTGCTTTTTATTCAAATCAAAATCCATTCTGGTCCTGCTACTCAAAATATGGACAAATATCCACATCGAGACTTTTACTGCTTCTTCCT
>CAZXUT010000002.1:87965-97861 GCA_964643785.1 uncultured Proteiniclasticum sp. | reverse complement strand
TTGTTCATCATTACCACCCTTTCTTTAATATAAAGTTAAATAAGACTAATTATTTTAGCAGCTGCATCATAAGAATCCTTATCATCTTGATGCAATAACGTATTTGAATGAAACTATAATGTCCCCGCATGTCAAGTCACAGTTTTTAGATCTTAAGATATAACCTCCATTCACTATATTATATTCTATTGAACTCGGTCAATTCGTATAAGAGGTTCTCCCAAGTGCATCAGATCCTCATCATGAGTGACAAGAACCACTGTCTTACCAGCTCTTTGAAACCCCTTTAAGAGATCTACAACTTTCATTTTATTCTCATGATCTAGGCTTCCTGTAGGTTCATCAGCCAGGATCAGTTCGCAGGGCTTCAGCATCAGCCTTGCAATGGCCACTCTCTGCTGCTCTCCTCCTGAACACTGATATACTTTCTTTTTTTCAAATCCGGTGAGTCCCACTGCCTCCAGAACTTCCTTTACTCGGTTATTTTCTTTGCTTGTGTCATGACCTTCCATGGCAAGCTTCAGGTTGTACTCTACTGTGGCATTATCGACTAAAGCATAGTTCTGAAAAAGATAGCCGATTTTATCCTTCAATAGACTCGTCGCTTTTATTGAAAAGGGCTTGATGTTCTTCTGTCCGAAGTGCACCATATCTCCTTTATCTTTCTTCTCCAGTAACCCGATGATGTTGAGTAGCGTGGACTTTCCAGATCCTGAAGCGCCAGAGATCACCGTAAAACTGCCTTCTGGAATTTCTAGGCTGAACCCGGAAAAGACCGTCTTTTTACCGAAATTCTTTGCTAGTCCCTTAATTGAAATTACATTTTCCATAACTACGCCCCTTTTATGGTTTTCACCATATCCGTTGATTCAAAACGTTTTATCAGACCTGAAACCAGGATCATTTCCAGAAGAATCAGGATGCTGAATAGTGCCAGCAAGCTGACAGATGATACTTTCAGAAAGACCAGACTGTATGGGATCAGTACTGCATAGGACACAAGACTCATCAGGTAGAGATTCCTGTAACGCTCACCATAGGACTTTCCAAGCAGATACTGAATCGAAATCAGCTGCCTTTTCTCTTCCAGATGAAGATAAATGATCTCATAAAGAAGAATCAGAACTACCGAGAGATACAGTGCAAAAATATAAAGACTTTCCAGTGCTTCCTGCTTATACTCACCCATGTAGAAATCATATACCGGACGTAGATCCGTTACCCGCAGAGCGTCTCCATAACCAGCTTCGTCAAAGGACTCTCTAAGTCCTTCCAGATCACTATAATAGACAGCTCCATAAAGCGTCTGCATGCCGGAAGCATCATATTCCTTCATATAGAAGACTATGGGATCTTTCACTTTAAAGTGATCTCGCTTACTGATATCCGGATTATAGAAAGAGTCCTGGAATTCCACATAAACTTTTGGATATTCCTTCTGAGATATGGTTGTAAAAGGTTTCCCCTTCAGTTCAAGTGGAACCAGCATGGTATTACCCTTTAAGGTCTTAAAATCAAGAACAGTTCCGTCTTCATGAAGAATCTTGTAGTCCTTTAGATACTCTGTATTGACCACGATTGATGATACCGTATTCGGTGCAAGCTCCACATCAAATTCTTCAAACAGACTCAAGTCTGCATCACTGAAATCAGCGAGTACCGCATTCTCTTTTTCTGAAATCTCAAATGCATCTCCAAACATTTTCATGATTCGATCAAAATCCGACATTGGGATGTCGAGACTCACATTGTATCTATATAGATCAGCATCGTGTTTTCTCTCCCTGTAGTTTACATCTCTGAAGGAGCGATATCCACTTTCCAGCTTCGTCAGAAGTGGGGTGATGACCAGTATAAAGATCAGGATCTTCACTGCAAGGTTTCCATAGAGAAGCATCTTGTATGTGGATTTTCTCTTGAGATACATGGCAGAGGAAATATATCTGATATAGACGTAGGAACCTGCAAACACGCCCAGAAGACCTGCAGCAAAGTATGCTAAAATCTTAAGCTGACCTTTATAAATAGCCGTACCGATGCTTCCCGCATCGCCCACAAAAAACCAGTACGCTATTCCTAGTGTAATTACATAAACAAGTAGAAGTGACAAGAAAAATCTCCCTAAAAGACGCCACTGTATCCGCACATCGGAGTGTCCCATCATTTTTCTGACACTCACTTCCTTGAGGTGCTGATTGATGATGCCAATAAGAATGATGAGAAGAATCAGTGTAATCCCCGCGGAGAGGTAGGTGCCTTGACGAATAGAGTCATCAGGCATAAACGTCTTGCCGTCCACCTTGAGAAATTGTGAAGCCTGGATCTGCCCATAGGTATCTACTACTTCGTCTCGGACCTTTCTGATATCGCTTCCTTCCCCGTAGAAATAAACCACATAATAAGGATCTTTTTGCGGACTTTCATAAATCTGATGAAGAGGACGGAAATATAATAGAGGATATAGGAGCCCTGATGCGTAGCTCTCATCGAGCATCTGTATAGTCACTGCTGAGGAATCCTCTTTATTGGTTGAATAAAAAGTGGACTCACTGCTGTCACTCCAGGAAATTCTACTACCGTTTTGAGTATAAAAGAGATCTTCTATCTCCACTGAAGAAGAATAGATATAGTTCTCCATGACATTTCTGTTCATCTCGTCAGAATAACCTACAATCACACGAAAGGTCACTCCATTCTCATCTGAACTATTTTTCAGGGTATCCATAAGCTCTTCCGATGAAACGGCAGTGAACATACTCTCATCAAACATGAAACTATATGTGCTCTGGTCATCAAAGTCGGGATGCAAAAAATTTTCCAGGTTAAATGTATATCTGACATTGAAGGTTGTGACAATCAGGTAGGTGGTCGCAATCGCCAACTGTATGACGAGAAAATAGCTGATTTTCTTCATAAAATACTCCTTACCTTAAAAAATAGAATCCCTATAATTCTCCATCTATACCTTTCCTAATTTTATCAATATATATATATATTGTAGCATCAACATTATTGTAGTTCAACACTAAATTCGAATATTTAAAATATTGAAAACTTACTATTCTTCTAATCTACTTATTATTTTGAATTGCATGTTCTTAGTATGAGTCTCAAAGCTTCTATGATTTACGCCGATGGATGTGGTGTGGTTCATCCAAATTATTTAATAAACATTTTAGTATGATGAGGAGATCTGCTAAGAGAGCTTATTACTTGATTCTGACATGTCGATCAGAAAGAGACACAAGCGACGGATCATGAGTAACAACAAGCAGCGTCTTTCCTTTTCTTTTCATTGAAAGCAGTAAATCAAAAATCTCCTTTTTATTCATATCATCTAAACTACCCGTAGGTTCATCGGCAAGGATCAGTTCACAAGGTTTAATTAAAAGCCTTGCAATGGCTATTCTCTGTTGTTCTCCACCGGAGCATTTATATACTTTTTTATTTTCTTCACCCTTTAATCCAACCTCTTCTAGAGCATTTCGAATCAACCTGTCTTCATCAGGTAGTCTATGATGTTTTATGGCAATATGCATATTGTAATATACACTTTCATTGCTGATGAGCGCAAAATTCTGAAATAGATATCCGATTTTATCTCTCAAAATTTTGTTGGCTTTTGGGGAAAAGGGTCTGATATTTTTCTCCCCAAAAAGACTGATCTCGCCCCCATCATAAGTATCCAGTAGTCCTATCATATTCAGCAGTGTAGATTTTCCGCTTCCAGATTCACCAATGACAGAAACAAATTCTCCTCTTTTAACTTCCATACTGAAATCATTGAAAACTACTTGTTCATCATACTTCTTCTTAATATTCTTAATATTTACTATAACCTCTTCCACAAGCTATTCCCCCTTTAGCACTGCCAGTGTTCTCTTTTTTTCAAAGGACTTAATCATTATCCCGGCAATCATAAAGTCAAAAAATATGCCAAGGAGTATGAATACGATAAGATACTTTCTGTCCAGCTCCATGAACTCCATCCCCAGAACGAGAGAGAAAAAATATACAGCCAAACTACTTATAAACATGTAGCCATAGCGCTGGAAATAGGATTTTCCAAAAAGATAGTTTACTGCCACTTTTTCCTTATTCTCATAGAAGTAAATAAACACTGACTGATACTGAAAAATATAAATCATCAGAATGTATAGACCAAGAACGAGAATAAATGCTCTTACTTGATCATTGCTTCTAGAAAGCGCAGTATCATATTCTTGATTCACATTTGATATAAATATCCGATTGTTTAAACCATTGGTTGCCAAAAAATCTGTAATCACTATCCGAGCACTTTCATTATCCTTCATGGTAAGAGAGCTTCCATTCCATTGCATACTGGCATCTAATCCTTTTTTAAAAAGAATGACGGGGTCTTTCTGTCTCTTAAGTGATAAATCCGGAGACAAAGGCGCTAGATTATAGAGCGTTCCAGGATTTTTTATATAAAGAACTTCTCCAGCACCACCACCAAAATAAACATCAGTAAACTTTTCATCCTTATATCTTTCAGGCACAAGCAAGGTATTCTGCTCGATACTTCGGAAATCTATTAGATTATTGTTTAAGTCCCTGATATTATAGTTTTTCAGATACCTCTCATTCGCAACAACATATGGGTGTTGTACAAACTGACGCTTATAGATTTCTTCAGGTATCGTTTCTTTTATTTCATCAGGGAGATAATTTCCGGAAAAATCATGGTACATCCATTCCTGGGACTCTACTATTTTCAACGTTTGTTGAAGAGGCTCCCAACTTTCGAGACTCGTCACAGTACTGTCAAGAAGTATCCCTTCAATTACCAGGTTGTTTTGCATAAGCGATTTATTCTTTCTAAGAATACTATTTTCTTCCATCATTAAAGGAGCAGTTTTAATCAAATCAATAAACGGTGTAACGATTAGAATTAATAGCAATAGCTTCAGCACTACAGCGACAACCCCTGAAAATTTCAGCGTATTATTATTTTTGATATTCGACGGCCTTCCAGTCACTGTCAGCATCATATAGCTCAATGCATTTGCTGCAATCCAAAAAAGTAAATACAGCCCAAAAGCCACTAAAAGAGGCTTCAGCAGCAGAAGGTGAATGGGTCTGAAATTTTTCACAATGAGAAAATATAGAGTTACCTGAGAAAAAATGTATAAGACCATGTTGATCAAGTACCTTTTTGCAAAAAGGTCCCAGTAAATACTGGTACTGTTTTCTCCGAACAGTTTCCGTATTGTAATTTCTTTTTTCAAAGCGATTGATTCACAAATGGTGATCACCATCAAGGATGCAATCGTCAAAATAAGAAGGATATGAATTGATCCGACTTGAAGATCATCTGGAGTCGAAAACTCGAAGGAGATTGAAGATTCATTAGATACGACGTGCTTATTTATCTCACTATCTACAATGTCTTTTTTGATCTGCACTCTATCTTTGCCATAGATAAAAACCAATGCCGTCTTCTTTTCAGGATGTTCGCTGTCAAGAAGTGTTAATGGCTTTACAAGAAGTCTAGGCTGGTAATCTTTCTGATAGCTCGAATTCACATAGTCGATGACATCATATGCTTTTGTGTCATCCAAATAGGAAGAATAGTAATTATTCTCATCTATTGTAAAGTCTAAGTTTTTGCCTTGGACCGTTTTGAAAAAGTCCAACTCATTCAGTTTTAGATTAGTGTACAAATATGCTGTAGTATCAATTATGAAGTCATGTCGTCTTGTCTGTACGAAAGTTATCGCATCATAATGCTTTGATTCCAGAAAATCCGTAAGTTCAGACAAAACCGGGGAACCATTATCATTAAGTAAACTTAATTCAATCGTTTCATGGTCTTTACCCGTTGCTTGAGAAAAACTGCTTTCCAGGCTATTCATTGCATTGAAATGATTTAGCGAAATATTCTGATATAAGTAAAGAAAAATAAAAACTGCCGTAAATATAGTCAATAAATAAGCAACCCGTTTCATATATCCTCCTACGAAAAAAATCTGCATATAAGTCAAATGGAAATATCGATGAGTTTATGACGCTCCGTTCCTTTTCTTGTGAAGATTCCATGGTTCATTCTAATCAAATATCTTATCCAAATGCTCACTCTGTAGTCGCACCTGCTTTTGCACCTCTAATTTCACTTCGTTTACATCCGAGTCCTGGTTTTTTGACTCAGCTATATAAGGCGATAAATCTTCATAACTCATAATATCTATAGGATCCGTCATCAGACCAATACTTGCTGCAATGATGATGATTAGTATTGAGATTGTCTTAGTTATCTTGGGTTTTCGAAATCCTAAAATGTGCTGAACTCTTACTTCCAGATTTCCTTCACCGAAAGCTGTTATTCTCTCGTTAACTGGATGCATTTTGTAGGCAAATCGAACCAAAGTATTCGCATAGGTTTTCCTCATGTCAGTTTTACAGTGATTTAGAGCAGTCTCATCACATGAAATTTCCATATCATCTGTCATTTTTTTGAATGCAAACCAAACAATAGGATTGAACCAGTGAACGGATAAAATGAAAAATGCCAAAGTCTTTATTATATGGTCTTTTCTTTTTATATGTGATCTTTCATGAAGTATGATGATATTTTTTTCATCATGTGCGATTCCAGCAGGAATATAAACCTTTGGTCTAATGAACCCTATAACAAATGGAGTTTTAAGATGAGAAGCCTCATATATATTATCATGATACAGACTCGCATTTTTCAGTTTTCCTTTTAAAAGAAGCATAGAAACTGAAGTGTATATCATTAGAGATACAAAACCCATAGCCCAGATGTAGGATGCTATTCTGATAGAATCATACCTGCTAAGTAAAGCTAGGGAACTTTGTGCTGCACCCTTCTCAAGGATCGTAAATCCTCCGTCAAGGCCTTCTGCTGATGGCATTAAACTGAACTTTCCTTTTAGCGTAATTGGGCCTATCAGTCTAAATGCAACTACACTCCAAATTGGAAAAATCAAAGTCTTTGGGAAATTTCGTAATAGCAATCTTATCAATAGAACCACAATGATTACATAGGATCCTGTTAGACTCATTTGGAGAACGGTTAAAAATATGCTGCTCATTTCTCCACCTCATCATACTCTTCAATAAGCCTCTCCAGTTCCTTCATCTTCTTTTCACTGATTTTCTTTCCATTAAAGAACGCACTAAGAAATTTAGGTAATGAACCACCAAAGGTGTCCTCCACAAAATATCTGCTTTGTATGGAATAATATTCATCTCTGCTTATGAGAGAGGTTACTTCTGATTTTATATTTTGGAAAATACCTTTCTCAGACAGCTTTTTTAACACTGTATATGTAGTTGATTTTTTCCAACTCAGCTCATTTTCACATAACTTTACCAGTTCTCCAGAACCGATAGGTTCATGTTTCCATATCAACTCTGCAAACTTTTCCTCTATGTCTCCCAATTTATATAAGTCCAATTTTATCACCTCATTCTATTTCCAATAGATCATTTACTTTAGTCTATTGGAAATAGACTTATATGTCAATACTCTGTCATGATATGCTGAATTTCTTCTCTGACGCTGTTATGTAGTGTACGGTGAATCGTACCATAAGCACCAAACTTTATTTATGTTAGATATTCTAAAGTAGCAATTCTAATAATAATGGATGTCAATTTTTCATATATCACATACCACTAAGCCCAGACTTCCTCTTTCATCTCTTCAATAATTATTGTAGTGTGATTTTCTTCATAAAACCCACTGAATCTTTGTCCGCAGACTCTCCACCGTATCTGAACTGAATATAGAGATCTCTAATTTCATCGTTATTTAGAGTAACTCCATCACCCTTTAAACTAATGCTTTGGGATGTATCACTCACTTCAAGCATTCTGTTCTTTTTTATTTTCCGCAGGTATTTTCTGTAGTAGTATCTGATCTGGTCGTTATATCCTGAAGGAAATCGGTCTCTTTTTTTTCTGTTAAAAAGAGTCTCTTTTGAGATCAGATATTCTCTTTTTTCATTAAGAGGTCTTCTACTGTAGTTATCCACTCTTCGTTTCTTATATACAAAGTAACCAATAACCATAATTACCACTAACAATCCAGCACCTAAAACAAATCCCCATAGGTCACTGTTCTGAGCCATCTTGATCTCTTCCCCTATGCCCGGGGATGCGCCGGGTATTTCCTGTTCTACATAACTGTCACTGAAAACCTCCATTAGTCTTCTGCCAGAAGCTGTGAAAATCCATAGACCCACATACAGTAAAGGATAGAGAAGAAAGAACAGTGCCTTCTGTAATAAACCGAAGAGGACACCAGTGCCATAAAGAAGCTGTATTCGGATCCCTTCAACACTGATGATAAGGGAAAGTACCATGGCTAAAATCAAGAAAACATAGATTCGTCTGTTATTTTTCTTCGATGTAGTTCCATAAGCGGATTGCCTTAAAGTTACACTTAAAAGAATTTCCGAAAACAGGTAGAGCATCATAAACGGAAGTATACTTAACATTTTCTCCTGAACTGGCTTTACGAGAATGCCTACAAAAACAAGAACTGTCATGATGCTGTAATGCACTTTAAACCTTCCTGCGCGCTCTTCCATCTCCAGTCTTCCCATAAATTTCTCATAGTAGTAAATACATCCTATAGCAAATAGAAGCGTAAAAAGAACTCTCTCCAAGGTAAAATAAAGAAACATTGGCAGAGAAAGTGAAACCCCCAGCAGAACTGTGGTCTTCCAGTTTCTCTTTTTACACTTCCCTTGAAAGAAAATCAGAACCAGAGCACTGTATAGATAGATGGGAATACTCCAAACTCCTTCCACCTGAAAGAAAACAAGTAGAATCATCAGGTAAAAGGAAACAAAAGACAAAACTTCAAGTATCATCAGCTGCACAAAAATCCCTCCCTTTATAAATCCTGACATTTCTGGATATTTCTGTAAGATAGTCTTCCCTCATAGCAATGAGCACGAGTTTACCGTTTTTTGAAAACTCATTTATGGGCAACACATGCTCCTTCAGAACTTTTGGCACAATCAGCACCACCACCTGAAATGAGCTTCTGTTTCTGGAAAGCTTCTTTAAGCTGTTTTCCAGGCTATCCGAGACCATGGCACCCATTTTCCCTAAAAGCATCGTATATTTTTCAAGATTCTTCGGAGAAAGTCCAGGTGGAAAACTGACTCCCCCATTGTCTGTTTTAGCATTGTATCCATTACTGGAGAAGCCTGCAGGGATCTTTTCCATCATAAGCTCCTCCAGTACAGCTCTGGCAGCAATGATGCTTTCCTCTAATGCTTCCACATCGGGATCTTTCCAGTAAGGCTTGCTGCTTTCCATGCTGAGAAAGACCATGGCGCTCTGATCTGCTGTAAAATCAAACTGCTTCACTAGAATACGATGGTGTTTTAATGAAGAAGGCCAGTGAATATATCTCTGGGACTCTCTTCCCGTATATTCTCTTACGCCTCTTAGCATCAGAGGATCATCCACAATCCACCTTTTCACAGAAACGGCGCCGTGGAGACTGTCGAAAGGTAAAATAAGCTCCCTTATGTTTTTTTTCCTCGGTAGAATGATTACTTCCTGATTTATTGCCTTCTCCAGAAATTTTATCTGAAATCCCAGAAGATCTGTCATCTTGAGCGCAGCTCCATCCAAGGTGTGAAGACCTCTTTCTTTTCCATGAATTTTATGTTCAAGTGTAATCCGCTGAAAAGGCATCACGAAAAGATGATAAGCGTGATGACTTTCCGAAAACTTCTCCCCATAGTATTCTGTCACGTTTAAGAAAGGAATGGAAAGAATCTTTCTGTTTTCAATCACTGGTGTTAAGGTTATCTCCTCTCCAATTTCATACACATTCTTATCCGTCTGTACCCCATAGGAAAGCTTCTTCTCACCAAAATAAAACA
>CAZXUT010000002.1:0-87865 GCA_964643785.1 uncultured Proteiniclasticum sp. | reverse complement strand
TTATCCGTCTGTACCCCATAGGAAAGCTTCTTCTCACCAAAATAAAACAGCACTTCATTAAGAACGATGATGGCAATGAGCATGCCGAAAAATGCCCAAAGCATTAGAGTGCCTCCAGATCTTCCAAAGGAACTTTCGTCTCTTTTACAATCTCAGAAATGATCTCCATACTCTCGTCAACAGACTGGCCCATCCCCGATGAAATCCTGTGGTTCAGCACAAATGGCGCCATGTACTGAACATCTTCCGGGAGCATAAAGGATCTCCCCTCCACTGCAGCCTTGGCTTGAGAAGCTCTAAAAAGGGCTATGGAGCCTCTTGGGCTTACACCTACACTGATCTTGTCATGATTTCTGGTTTTCTCCACAAGGTCCAGGAGATAATCCATCACTTCCTTTTTTGCGCTCACTTTCTTGATCTCCTCGATATAGCTGAGGAGTTCTTGATTCTCGAAAACTGCATGGATGGTATCAAAGACATCCTCCAGTGTATTGAGTAGAATTCTTCTTTCTTCTTCTTTTGAGGGATATCCCATGGAAATCCTCATAAGGAAACGATCCATCTGGGCTTCAGGCAGAGGGAATGTTCCGTAGGATTCTATTGGATTCTGGGTGGCCAGAACCATAAAAGGCCTATCCAGTATTCTTGTCTCACCATCAACAGTAATCTGCCTTTCCTCCATGGCCTCTAAAAGAGCCGACTGCGTCCTCGGAGTCGCCCGATTGATTTCATCCGCCAGAATGACATAGGAGAAAAGAGGACCTTCTCTGAACTCAAATTCTCTTTCTTTCTGGTTATAAAAACTGACACCTGTAATATCTCCCGGAAGAAGATCCGGTGTAAACTGGATTCTCTTAAAGGGCAGATCCAGGGTTTTGGAGAAAGACCGCACCAGCATGGTCTTTCCCATTCCAGGCAGATCTTCCAGCAGGATATGTCCTTCAGATAAGAATGCGATAAGTAGGAGTTCGATCACCGGATCTTTTCCGATGATTCCTTTTCTTACGTTCTGAACCACCACCGTCTTCAGTTTCTTAATATTTTCCATCTAGTTTTCCCTCCTCATTGTAGTATCTTGATGAAGATTCTCCAGCCTGATATGCGGATCTCCTATACTCATCAGTTCCTCATCATGGGTGACAATGAGAATGGTCTTTCCTTCTCCATGTAGTCTCCTGAGTACTTCAAGAATGATCATCTTATTGCCATGGTCCAGGCTTCCCGTGGGCTCATCAGCAAGGATCAGTTCGCAGGGCTTCAGCATCAGTCTCGCCAAAGCAATTCTCTGCTGCTCTCCGCCCGAGCATTTGTAGATCATCTTCTCTTCAAATCCTTCCAGACCTACTTCTTTCAAGGCCTTGGAGATGAGCTCTCCCTTATGATCCGATTTTACATTTTCAAGAGCGATCTCCAGATTATACCGAACCGACTTATTGTCGATGAGGGCAAAGTTCTGAAAGAGATACCCGATTTTTTCTCTCAGGAGGGTTTCAGAAGCTTTTGTAAAAGGCTTTACTCCTTTCTTGCCAAATCTCACAATGGTTCCCCCATCTTCACGGTCCAGTAGCCCTATCATATTCAGCAGTGTGGATTTACCTGAACCTGATGCCCCACTGATGACTGTAAAGCTGTTTCTTCTGATGTCCAGATCATACTCATCAAAGATGACAAGATCATTGAATCCTTTTTTCAGGTTTCTGATTTCTATAATATTCTCCATACTTATTCTCCTTTCAAAACTAAAGAAATAGACTTTTTCTCAAACCTTCTGACAATCCAGCTCATAAACAGTAGGTCTATGACTATAAAGTAAAGAGCCAGTTTGGTGGCTAATGCCTTGTTGTCATTCGTCGTGGTCCAGACGGTCAATAGAATCGCAAAATAAGGTAAAAGGTGCATCAGAATCATTTCTCTGTATCTACTGAGGAAGCTGCTCCCCATGCTGTATTTCAGTGCAATTTCTTTCCTTCTTTCGTTAAAGTGAAAGGACAATCCCTGATACAGAAAAATCATTGGGATGATGGTAAAAAGCAATAGATATCCCATGGCGGTAATGAATGATTTCATATAGCTCTCCATATAATAATTATGCGTAATAATATAATTTTCGATATCAAAATAAGATTCCATCTGATACTTTGAAAGTACTAAAGAAAGATCATCATACGAAGAATAAAAGGCACTCCTATATACGGGTTGAATCTCGCTTCGATACTTAGTGATAAAATACACCACCGGGTTTTCTATTAGTATTTTCGGCCATGAAATATCGGGGGCTAAAAATCCACCCTCATAAGTGACATAGTACGTATTCTTTCCATTCTGATCTAGCCCAGTATAGGTTTGAAATATCTCTCCTTTGAGATGAATAGGCACGAAGACAGTGTTCTCAGTGATTTGAGATAGATCCAGAACTTCTCCGTCTTCATTTCTGATGGTATATTCTTTCAGATACTGATAATCTACGATGATGCTTGGATAAGGAATCTCCATACCTATGGTTTCATAAAATTCAATCATCTGCCAATCCAGGTGTGCATGAGAGAAGTCGGCATACATGCCTTTTCCGCCTAGAATCATCTCCTCAAACAGGATCTGATTCATGTTTATATTCTCTCCATTCTCTCCTGGCAGCGATGTCATCATAGACTGGTTTGTAAACAGGTTGTAATCGTAATGTTCTTCTGTGCGGGAACCATAATGGTATATTTTACGAAACGCTTCAACACCTGTAGAAATCTCATGAACCAGGGGCGTCAGTACAATGAGAAGTAGTACTGTTTTTACAATTATGTTTCCATACACCATTTTCATATTCACACTACTTCTCTTTAATGCAATATAAGAAGCAACATATCTTACATAGAGATAACTGAGGATTGCAAAAATCAAGATTACTCCAGTAAACATCAGAAGATTCATGGCCATGGGTTTCACTACATTAAGCGAAATGAGCGTGAAATCTCCACCTAAAATGAAATACGAGAAAAGAATACTAATTGTATAGGAGAGGATGGAAAACAGAATGAAACTTCTCATAAGTCTTTTAAAAATCACGGTACTTTGATTTCCATGCATCTTTCTTACGCTTACTTCTTTCATATTGGTATTAATATAGCTTGTGGCACTAAGTAGAATAACAAGTAAGAGGATGGGCGCCAGGAATTCCGTAAGCTTCACCGGCTGATCTTCAACTTCTTCTTCTATAGGACTGTTTAAATCATAGATATCTACCTCGTACATGAATGGAAAAGCATCAAGAATCATCGCCTTCATTTCTGCCATACTCATCGAGTTATCAAAGAAGAAAGAGATTCCAACAAAATTTACTTCTCCCTCATTGTGTTTTCCAGCCGTATGAAGCGGCATAAAATTAAGTACAGGATAGGTGTTTCCCATAATGTACTTGTCAGACAGAAATTTGATGCTGTCAGTTTTTTCATCATTTATAGAATCGGAACTTATATACTGATCGTTTGCAAGGTGTCCAAAATCCACATGAGTTCCTTTCTCCAGATAGAAGAAATCTTCAAACTTAAATTCATCTGAATAAATATAAAGACTTTGAACTTTTCTTTGATAAATGTCATCATGATTAAGACTCATCATGATCTCTAGAGAGGTGCTTTTCCCCATTTCAAGTAGTTTATCCGTTACTTCGTGAAAGGACACGCCTTGTTCCTGCAAATACAGATTGATGATCAAACCGTTCTTATCCGTCCAGTCATGATACTCCAGAATTGTATTGTCCATACTCGTGAAGTATCTTTCATTGAAATCATTGAATATGCCAAAGGTTACAATAGATCCATAAAGAAAGATAAATACATAGGCGAATTTTTTCATACGACCCTCCTTGACAATAATGTTAGCTGAAATGTTTACCTGGCATCACCTCCGATATTTTGTGAAGGATTAGATTGATCTGATACCACATCTTGATACATACGCCGTATGGAATACACAAAACATGTTCAAAATCCTTCTTAAAATTCACTTTAGACTATGCAATCAGTTCACAGTCAACAGTTTCTTGATGTTTTTTCATTTTCCCAAGAAATCCGCACTCAATTATGCGAATTATATGTAGCAGAATATGAATTTTAAAATTCCAGATTATACTGATCCGACTTATTGTCGATGAGGGCAAAGCTCTGAAAGAGATACCCGATTTTTTCTCTCAGGAGGTTTTCAGAGGCTTTTGTAAAAGGCTTTACCACTTTCTTGCCAAATCTCACAATGGTTCCCCCATCTTCACGGTCCAGTAGCCCTATCATATTCAGCAGTGTGGATTTACCTGAACCTGATGCCCCACTGATGACTGTAAAGCTGTTTCTTCTGATGTCCAGATCATACTCATCAAAGATGACAAGATCATTGAATCCTTTTTTCAGGTTTCTGATTTCTGATTTCTATAATATTCTCCATGCTTATTCTCCTTTCAATACTTCAGCAACAGATTTTCGCTCAAATTTTTTGAGAACCACCATCATGAAAATTAAATCTATAAAAACATAGTAAATAATCAAGTACATACCAATGATCTTGGGTATGTTGAGTGAAGTACCTAAGGTCATAAGTAAAACTCCATAGGGCAATAGATGAAGAAATATGATTTCTCTGTATCTGTTAATAAATGAAGACCCCATACTATACCTTAGAGATATTTCTTTCTTTTTTTCACTCAAATGAAATGACAGACTCTGGTAAAGAAAAATAAGAGGTATAAAAGAGAAAATCAGAAGGAAAAATGCCGATTCAATCAAAGTCTCACGATATCCATCCATATAGAACTGATAAATGGGCTGATACTCCTCAATCATGTAAAACTCTTTGAACCCACTTTGGTCCAGAACCTTCTGAAGATTGCTTTCAGATGAATACAAGGCATTGGTATACGACAAATTCATGCCTCGTATGTATTCCACCACATAATTAACCACCGAATCTTCTACTAAAAGATTACCGCTCCCTACATCGGGATTCAGAAATGGCTTGTCAAAAGAAACATACATCACATTAGTAATACTATGTGTGATCTGATTGTAGGTCTGATGATTCACATCTTTAAGCTTCATCGGAACGAAAACAGTGTTTTCTTTTATTGTAGAAAGATCTATTTCCTTCCCTTCTTCATCCCTAATCTTATACTTCCTCAAGAAATTGTAATCTGCAGTAACACTCGGATGAGGAACCTCTAATCCCCCTGCAACAAACCCCTCCACAGCTTCAGGAGGCCAGAAAGCTGATGAGAAATCTGCATAAAACCCTTCCTTTTTCAAAATAAACTCATCAAATAGAATCTTTTGGAAGTCACTTTCCTGATTCTCCTCTGGATCCACATAGAAGTCCAAAGAAGTAGTTAGATTCACCATATACTTCCCTTTGTAATCTTCTGATGCTTTTGTGTAGTTATAGACTCTTTGCAGTGCGTTTGCCCCGCTTTGTATTTCTTGTACCAGTGGTGCCAGAATGAGGATGATCAGTATCATTTTAAGAAGTAGATTTATATAAACTGTGGTCATACGAGATTTGCTTCTTTTTAATGCAACGAAATTCCCGATGTAATAGATGTATCCGTAAGTCAATAACATAAAAATAATCAGAATCACAACAAAACTTTCGAGATTTCCGATCACTGGGCGGACAATATTTAAAGAAATGCTGCTGAAATCTCCTCCAAGAATAAAATAAGAAAGTAATGTTCCAATGATGTAAAAGAAGCAGACAAAGAGAATATAGGACTTCATAATTCTAACGAAAATTATTTTCGAAGAATTGCCTTGAAGTTTTCGGATACTGATTTCTTTTACACTGCCGTTCACATGGCTTGTTGCTGTCAATAGAATGATGAGCAGCATAATAAACGGAAGATACTCTGTTAAGGAAGCTTCTTTCAACCCCATATCCTCTTCAAATGGATCCGAGTCATATATTTCCATTGGATTCAAAAATGGATATTCTTCTAGAATTTTTTCGATCAGAACATTTTTCGATACTTCCTGCTTGTCATACACAATGGTTGGCGCAAAGAAGTTTATGGATGCTTCGTTATTCTCTTCAAAACTATCCATAGGAAGAAATCTCAAAACTGGATACTCTTTACCTCTGGTATATTTCGATGACAAAAAACGAATCCCGCTGATTTTCTTTTCATCAAGAGGGTCAGAACTGATATAGTCCTTTTGATTTTCATCCGAAAAGTCAATATCTATCTCCTTTTCAAGGTATGCCACATCATACAAATTAAAGTTTTCTGAGTATATGTATATACTCTTCACATTGCGTCCTATGATATCTTTATGTTCAAGAGATACCATAACTTCCAGTTTGTTCTCTTTTGCAAGATTCAACAGCCTCTTCATGGCATCTTTCTCAGACAGATCATTCTCCTTCAGATATAGATTTAGAACAAGTGAATCCTTTTCTGGTTGGTCCTTAAACTCAATTGGCAGGAACTGAAGACGGTTGAAGTAACTTTCATTGAATGAGTTTACAACCCCTAGCGTCAAAATGAATGTATACAAAAGAATGAAGATATAAGTGAATCGTTTCATAAGCTCTCCCTCCCATTATGGTTGACTAGGTATTCCATCAAGACCGCCCCCTATCTTAACTGCTGAGTTAGTATGAATGGATTTCCTAAATGCAACCTCCACTTAATATGAAATTCAAAACGATGCTCATCACTGGTTGCACGATTTCACTGATTACCATCGTTATTTATAAGGATTAGAATTTGTAACCTGTACCTCAATTGAATACTATGCTTCATATCTGCATTTATAGAAGTTCAAATAACCTAATCTATCCCCTTCTTAAAACATACTTTAAACCATGCACTCAGTTTACAGTCAACAGGTTCTTGATGTTTTCAGCAAGTTTTTCTAAAACCCATGCTCTTTTCCACTATTTAAACTCAAACTTCATTCAAAGAAATATGGAACCCGCTCTATGAATCTTGCAACCATCACTTCTTGCCAAAAATAAAAAAACCCTACGGCTTTATTACCGTAGGGAAAGATCTGAAATTATTGTTTTTTCTTAGCAGAAAAACTTACCTTATAGAGATACTCTTTTGCATCATCAGCAGGTACAACAAACTGCGGTGAGGTATTTTGATATCCTATTAGTTCAACTTCTGATGATGCACTGACATTGTTTATGGTATGTGAGAATCCTTCAGATGTGCCTTTGGAAACTACAGTCTTGATCTCTTCAATCATATTGGAAAACAAGTCGATATTCTCTTGGGCACCTGCCAGTGAAAGATAACTAACCAGCATATGGTTAGTATAAGTGTAAATCGTTTGCCTTTTGTTCTGAGTATTTATATAGAAAGAAATAGCATCTACTTTCCCATCATCAAATGAATAAAGCATCATAGGACTTTCTAGATATCCAATGAGAAGATATGGCTCTTTATCTGATGGTTCTGTCCATTGTCCTGTATCACTCAAAGAATATCCGGAAAAATCAATACCTAGCAGCTTCTGATAATAATGGAAATTCTCTGTGTATTCTTTCAGTGTAAGTTCACCTCTATGAGGTGGGAAAACCTGTGCTTTCAAAGTCAAAATGAACAGCATTAGTACTATCAGGGATACTCCTCCTGCAAATATGGGACGAAATCTATTTCTGTCTTTAACATCATAGGCGAGTCCTTCATCCCATAGGAGGACCTCCTCGTCGCTGCATAATTTAAAGCTTTGATAGAGCCTGATCATCGAGTACACGGGTATAAAGATACCCAGCCCGTCCACAAGAACAAGATACGTTCTTCTGAAAGCATCCCCATAACTAAGGTTTGTCATCTCATAGGTCTTGATTTTTAAACCAAAGACTGATTTCCCAATTGTGGTACCAGTTTTGAAAATCAAAATGGGCTCTATGATCATCATAAAAAATGCGATCATCATGACATCAAGAATTACACCCCGAACACTCTTATTCACCAGTGGCACATGCAGATAGAATACCTGAATGCTCATCCAAAAAAGAATATACACGGTAAGATCTATAGTTCTTGCAAAAAATCTTATCCATGGAAGAAACACTTGAGGTAACCGGTCTTTCTTTACAGTAAAGTAGTCATGCTTAGAGACTACTGCTTTCTTTTCCAAAAGTTCCAGATACTCATAAGGGTTCAGCTCACTGATATGACTTCCACTTTGCCTGATTTTCTCACAGATCTGCTGAGCATACACAATATCTCCTTTTGTTTCCTCCAGGTCCGAAACCTGATACTTAAGCACTTCTAGAAGCGATTTTTCGTCTGAAAACAGACTTTTCACATCATCCAATGATATCTGCAAGCTTCTTAAAAGCTTAATCCATACTAATTTATTTAAGTCATCTTCGGTATACTCCCGATATCCGTTGTCAAGTCGCTCGGGTTTTATGAATCCTTCTCTCTCGTAGAATCGGATATTTGAACGATCCATACCTGAGCGAATTTCTATATCTTTAACTTTCAAATCAGAACATCCTCCATCTGTGATTCATTCAGCCCCTACGCTGCCCAGCAACAATCTTATGCAGTCTTGTTTCATCTGCTATATTAATTATATTGTATCATAAGTATTGATCTTAATAATAACAAAATAGACAGTTTACTCCAATGGATATGGTACGGTGAATCCTGTCATAAGTAATGGAGTAAGTTTTGTCTTTGTATTGTGATGAATCAGTATGCATTAGATTTGATGCTGACTTCTGATGTGTAAGAGACCTTGAATATTGAAAAGCAATCCACATTCAGTGCTCATTTAAAGCTAAGAATGTGGATTGCTTTTACTGTGTCATTTGGAATATTTGAAACAAAGTCCGGTTATAATTAATCAATGTGATTTTCACCCAAAGTTCATCAAAGGACTGATTTCATTCAGAGTTTTTGGTTGCCTTTCTATTCTAAAGTGTATATAAGCCCAGCATAGTATATCTAGTATTATCAGTAGAAATATTGCTGGAAAAATGCTCGTTTCGTCATTTAAAAGCAAAAATGAAACTGGAACAAAATACACAACAGCTATTCTCATAGCCAATTCTTTACTCGCATCTAAAAATGAATATCCCATATGTCTACAAATGACTCTCTTCTTCATGGTTGCTCTATAGTAAAGCACATAATCACTCAAGCTCAAAATAATGAAGACAACGATGCCAGGAAGCACTGTCACGCCTAATCTCCAGGCCTGATTTTTGATACCACTTATTTGAACTTTTTTTGACTCCTCGGAGGATTGAATGATATAGGAGTTCCCTGAGCTTACAGTTTCCAATTCTTTATGGAGATCTTCGATTGATTGATCATTTAGAAGATAGGTCCCGAATAAGATGGACTGGTTATGTCTGAAAGCCTCATCTGAATATACTATGAAAAATGGTGTTAACTGATTGTTTTCTAAAACAGAATTGTTCCCATATGGCGAGCCATAATCAGGATAATCCTGATCTTTGATATAAATCAGCTCTGATGGATTTGTTGACTCCCCAATAATCCGACTCTGAGATACCTCAGTATGCTTTGATATAGACTCGGGAACTAAAACATAGACCTTATTCCCTTCTAAATCAAGCTTCATCAGATTTCCATTTACATCCCGAAGTCCACTCTTTTCAAAATATCTGCGATTCACATCAAACCCCTGGTAGAAAACCACCCCATCTTCCACATTCTCATCAGCAGCCCCAAAGTGTCGCAGTTCCTGATAAATCAGACGGTCCTGGTTATTGAAATAGTCATAAACTTTCTTGTGTTTATCATAGATTTCATCTGTTTCACCTGACATATAGTTTACCGGTGAATATCCATCAAACCTCATTTCTATCTCCATGGAATCCACATAGAAAGTGCTCTCCAGGTTCCTGGTGCTGCTTTCCAGATGAATCATATACTTCATTGCACCATTCAGTAAATTAATGGAAGGAGCAATCATCGGAATCAGAAAAACCAGCATGATGATTTTTGTCAGAGAAGATAGACTGACGAAATTACGATTATAATTCATTCCCTTTAGAAGCTTCGGCAACCGAATATAGTTGACACTCAAAACTAAAACGGCCAGAACACAGAATAAGGAAAGATTCGAAATGAGTAAAGCCACCCCAAAATCCCGAAGAAGGAGCAGCGGAACAGGTCCCACAAAAAGGTTATAGTAAACAAGATAAATTAAAGAGACCAGTCCTTCCAAAATCAGTATTTCAACAATGAACTTCCAGAGAAGCCTCCATGTGATCTCCATAAATCCATATCCATGCATTTTCATAATACTGATGGTGTTTAAATTATCTGAGACTTGGAAAAGACTGATAATCATAAATAATGCGATGCCCAGTACAAAAAACAAGGAAATCTGATTCCGGTAATTCTGCTGATAATCAAACTGATCACCTCGCATTTCATCTACCGAGTCCACAATATGCTGATATTTTTCCAGAAAGGACTCTCTGAAACCTTCCAAATCACTACTGTTTCTTCCATAGGCAGTCACCGAATAGTATTTCTGGTCATCTGAATCTGCAATTGCCGAAAGAGGGTAGAATGTGACCTTCATTTCATGATTCATGATACTAAGCTGATTTGAATTTTTTATTTCTTCTGTAGTGTAAACCAGAGAATCCTCCATTTTTTTTAGCGGAAGATTGATCACTTCATGGAGGTTTTCCTGTGTATGGTAAAAATACTGCAGCTGACTGGTTCGAAAATCAGTTTTATTACTGATCAGTACTATATCTCGTTCATCTGCAAATTTCATCAGATCTGATAAATACTCATCCACATCGACCTCAGCGATAGCATTCGACATCGTAAAAGTAAGACTTTCTCTTTCAGTGAGTCCATATAGATTATATGCATCAGAAAGTTCTTTTTCAGAGTATATATCAACAATGATGAACAGAAGAGATAACGTAAAGAAAGCAATGATAATTCTTCTTATCCATTTCATCTGCTACACCCTATTTCCATCTGGCACAAACTCATCCAAATTGATTACCTTATTAAAGTGGTGAAGAAGACTATGATCATGGGTCACCATGACAACAGTTTTCCCTCTATGACTCAAGTCCATCAGAAGATGAAGTATAATTTCTGTATTATCCTCATCAAGGTTCCCTGTAGGTTCATCAGCTAATATGATATCGCATGGTTTCAGCAGTAATCTTGCCAGTGCAACGCGCTGCTGCTCACCACCGGATAAAGTATGTATCTTTCTTTTTTCCTTATGCTTCAATCCTACTAAACTCAATGCCTCAGAGATCGATTCTTTTTTATTTCCATACTTTCCATAACGCATAGCAATCTTCATATTGGTTTCCACAGTTTCATTTTCAAGCAATGCGTAATTCTGAAACAGGTATCCGATTTTATCTTTAAGAATTTTTCTGGCCGAAGAAGAATGAATACTTATATTCTCCTTACCATCAAGAAGATACTTTCCTGAAGTCGGCTTATCCAATAAGCCAATAATATTAAGTAATGTAGATTTTCCTGAACCTGACCTTCCTATAATTGCTACCCGATCTCCATCTTGAATACTGAGACTTACTTCATCAAAAACAATATGCGAATCGTAGGCTTTCTTGATATTATGCATTTCTATCAACTTTATCATCTCCTACACATCCGGAAGAATCCTTCCTCCTATTTAGAACAATCAGCTCAATTTTTCATTATATCTTGAAACAGAAATAGATGATGCCAAGAAAATGGATTCTCAATTTTTGTCATCCCAATCCGTGACTCCTCTAGATATGCGCTTCATTGAAACAGCAATATCAATAAGCTCTTCATCCGTAATTTTAGAAAGTTCCAACTCAGTCTCTGAAATCGTCTTATGGAGCACCGTTCCCTTACTGATATTCACCGAAAAATATATGGCATCTTTTTCGGAGGAAGGAAAAACAATCTCTGCAGTTAAGATCTCCGGATCTCTTGTCAATTCAAAATCGAATACATTCTCCTTGGGCATGAGGTTATAGCTGATGGAACCGATGATCCCATTGTAGTTCACTCCATAAGCATGAAGCTTCTCTTCATCATGAGCGACCTGATATCTTCCACCAGCACTCTCATTTTCAATTTTATGTACTGCAGCTTCTACGTTCTCAAGCCATGAACCTTCAATTGGATTTGTGATAAGCCCGATTCCTAGGATTACTGCAAAGATAAAGGAAAAGAATGTCATAAAGAACTTTGGTCTTTTAAAATTCAGCGCATTTTTGATTCTTGTCTTTACACTTACTTGTCCAAATGCCAATTGACTTTTTGAATAAGCAACAGTCGGTGAAGCCATGGAGAGCAAAGAACTGGCATAGGTCTTTTTATTATGAACCCCTTTTTCCAGGAGTACTTTCTCATCACAGGAAAGTTCCATATCTATACTCATTGCATAAAAGGAAATCCACACCAGAGGGTTGAACCAATGAATACAGAGAATCAGATAGGATACAGATTTGATCAGGGGATCTTTTCTTCTCACATGGATTTCCTCATGGTGAAGAATATGTTCTCTGTCTTCTTCCCGAAGATCTTTCGGAAGATAGATCCTTGGACTGATGAGGCCAAATACAAATGGTGTATCAATGTTATCTGCCTCATATATCATCCCCTGAATACTTCTCGCAGATCTCAGCATCCGCCTGATTTTCACCGACGAATATAAATAATAGAGCAACAAAACTGATGCCATAAAGAACCATACATAACTTAGCGTCTCCTGTTTGGTAATAAAGTCCATCCACCCGGATGCAGTCGTTTTTTCAGAAATAAAAGACGAAACCGGTTCGTAAGCTCCTCTATTGACTTTTTTCTCAACAAGCACAGTACTTACCAGTTCATCTATCACTAAAAGAGAACTCTCAGTCCTTTTGGGTATGAGGCTTAAAGGATTAGAAATAGACAAAGGCAGTATCAGTCTCCATCCGGCCGCCAGCCACAGCGCATAAGAAATCCATTTCGGTGCTTTCTTCAGCAGCAGCCTTGCAAATAAAATCACTAGAATTACATAACTCCCCATAATACTTAATCTGATAACGGCACTGAAAAGATTCTCCATCATTTGTCCTCCCCATACTCATCTATGAGCTTCTTCAGCTCGTCCGCCTGTTTTTTTGAAATCTTTTTACCGCTGATAAATGCGGTAAAGAATTTTGGCAGCGAACCAGAGAAGGTCTCTTCTACGAATTGAACACTCTGCTTTGCATAATATTCTTCTTTGGAGAGTACTGAGAAAACCTTTGAATCCTCATTTGTGAAAATTCCTTTGTCAATAATCTTTTTCAGCATTGTATAGGTAGTAGACTTCTTCCACTGCAGTTCATCTGCACAGATTTTAACAAGTGCTCCTGATCCAATGGGCTCATGATTCCATATGATATCCGCTAAGATCTCTTCACTTTCTGTCATTTTATGAATCATCCTAAATCACCTCTTCCATTTTGGTCTATAAGTTATAGATTTATTTTTAGTCTAAGCTTTATAGACCTTATTGTCAACAGAAATAATTTGATTTATATTTTTTATCATTTTCTTCATGACCCTATCTAAAATAATTTATAAGAAATTAATAGATTATAGATGAATCAGGCACTGTAAGCATAGAAGACACCTACCTATTCTACTGAATATCCTTTTATCTCTACCCATGATAAATGCTCCCTCCATGATCAACAGCGTTTTCTTTATCGCGGTCACACATGGAAAGAGCATATCAAGTTCAAGTATTTTATTTTGAGCTTACTTAATGTTAGATTACCCTGGCAACCTCTGCGGCTTCAGCTATTGCATCGATAGCTCTTCTTGCTTTAAGAGCATCTCCAATTACATAGTAAGGTATCTGGTTATTTTCGCTATATTGCTTTATCTCCTGATAATCTTTTGAAACAGTCCCTACAGCCAGAACGACATAATCACAAGCCAATTCCTGAGGAACACCTTCTCTTTCAATTTCAATTGAATGTTCCTTAATCGCATTGCATTTGGTGTTTACCATCGTCTGGATACCATTCATATATAAATTTTCCATGACACTGATTTTTCTGAACATGCCAAGTTCTTTGCCGACAGCATCAGTCATTTCCAACACAGTGACATGATTATCTTTGTCTTTCTCCGCCAAATATTCAGCTACTTCCAATCCAATCAGACCTCCACCTATAACTACAACATTCCCAGAAACTACTGCATTAGCTTCCAATACATCAAATGAATGTACAACATGAGGAAGTGATCCGCCTGGAATATTTGGTCTAGCTGGCTCACCACCAATAGCCACTATGACGGCATCAGGCTTAATCTTTTCTAGAAGTTCAGCAGTGCCCTTCTTATTTAGTTGGATATCAATACCCATATTCTCTGCTTGCTTTCCTCTTGAAATGGCCGCTTCTCGCATTTCTTCTTTTCGTGGTGCAAGACCTGCTAATAAGAACTGCCCTCCAAGCTGTCCTGATTCCTCTATGATCATCGGTTCATGTCCTCTTTGTTTCAATGTAATTGCAGCCTCGAGTCCAGCCATACCTCCACCTGCAATCAATACTTTCTTTGGAGTATCCGTTGCCTTAAGTGCATACTCAACTTCTCTACCGACACTAGGGTTTCTGAGACAACTCAAGCTCTCCTTGTCTCTACCCATAAACCGGTCAACACAACCCTGATTACATGCTATGCATCGTATAATCTTATCTTCATCGCCGCTCTTTGATTTGTTGCAGAATTCCGGATCTGCAATCTGACCACGACCGATGACAACCATGTCTACTTTACCGCCGGCAATGATTTCTTCAGCCTGATCTGGTGAATTGATTCTTCCTACGCCGATAGTAGGTAGTCCTGTTTCAGCCTTGATACGTGCAGCATTATCAACATTGAATCCTCGTGGTATATCTATAGATGGAACTTCAAATTTTATACCAGCGCTATGCGCATTCCCTCTTGAAACATCAAGAACATCTACTCCAGCCTTCTTCGCCATTTTGCAAAATTCGATCATTTCTTCAATCGTCAGCCCATTTTCCAGATAATCATCCTTTGCAACAATACGCATCAGTATTGGCATATGATCGGGAATATTTCTACGGATTGCATCAATGCACTCCAAAGAATATCTTGCACGATTTTCCAAGGATCCTCCATATTCATCAGTCCTTTTGTTAATACCCGCACTCAAAAAGGAATGTGGTGAATAACCATGAGCAGCATGAAACTCTACACAATCAAACCCAGTTTCCACAGCACGCTTTGCAGCATCCCCAAAAGCTTCGATTACTTCGTGTATTGTCTCAATCGTTGCACCTGGAACAGACATGCCTCCCATATTTATTTCAGAAGGTACAATGCACATAGCTTTCGGATCTCCTGCTACTGCTGCAACCCCTCCCTGCCAAAGCTGAACACAAGCCTTTCCTCCTGCCTGATGAATCGCATCTGTGAATTTCTTAAGTCCTTCATTGCACTCATCATCACATATGCGCATTAGGAAGTCTCTCGGTGCAGATGGAGAATGGACAGCAGCAGCCTCTGTAATATTAAGTGCATTCCCACCTAAGGCACGAGCTACATGATATTCAATGAATCTGTCTGTGACATGGCCATTCTTAAGAAATCCACTTCCCATTGCTGGAAAGATCACTCGATTTTTAAGCGTCATTCCTTTTAATGTAATTGGACTGAATAAATTTTCATAGTTCATAATATTTCCCCCAATTCTTTTAGTGTTGTTCATCATTTAATTTATCTCCTGATAAGTTAAAGATTTATCAATTTCATTTTAACAGATATTATTTCCAATATCATTGGTATATTCTACAAATTGATCGATACAATATGGTATTTTTACACTATAATTTAAATGAGGTGATGAAAATGGCAATAAACTTTGATATTCTCTTATCAGGACTGTCTATCTATCCAATGGATGTATACAGAAATACACAGACTGAAGTGCTTTACAATGAAGTAAGGTTTCTGTTTGATGGGCAATCAGATTTTAAGAGAAACACATTATATTTAGGCAAAACCACAATGCTGCTGAACAAGTCACTTGACTTAACTGATATCGGCTTGATACTGATAAAAGACTGTGAGTATACCCCCTTGAAGCTTCAGGTAGACCTTGCTCTGTTCTCGGGCGAAACGGATATGTTCAAGCTGTTTGATGCAGTATTAAATATTCTTAGTTTGAACAGGAAAATTGTGGATAGCTCTGCATCACTACTGAACTCACTAATTCAGGGTAAGGGATTAAATTATATCGTACAGGTTGGTTCGGAAATTCTTGGAAATCCGGTTTTTCTGGTGGATGCATCTTCCAAGCTTTTGGCTTCTTCAGCAAATACTAATATTCTTGATACATTCTGGAATGACCTTGTAACATCTGGATATGGAAACGACAAGAATTTAGTTCCATATGTTCAAGATGGACTTGTAGACAAAGTCCTACATAGTCATTTACCTGTTATGATTGATCCGGGTTTTCCGAATAGCTTAAAGCGAATTGTCGGGAAAATACAGTTAAAAGAAAATACCATCGGTTATATCGGTGTTCTGGAGAATAGCAAGAAACTAACAATAGAAGATATCCACATTACCGGACTTCTTTGTGATGTTGTGGCTTCTGAAATGCAGAAAAGCAAACTATATGACAGCCTCAATGGTGTCAGGCATGAATTTCTTCTCATCGATCTTTTAGAAGATAGAATTGGAAGCAGGTCAATTATGAAAGAAAGATCGAACTCTCTTTTTAATACAGATTATGCGAATTTATATGTCATCGTCTTAAATCTATCCGAGAATATTATTAATTCTCATACACTAGGCTATTTAAGATGGTCCTTCGAAAGCCTTCTTCCCTTTTGCAAATCTGTCTATTATTGCGATCAATTAATACTCGTAATCAACGCTAAAGATAGAAAACACTGGGAAGAAGTAAGAATTAAACTCATTGACATCTTAAAAGAAAATAATCTTGATGCTGGATTGAGCCTGCTATTCCATGATATGGAAGAACTGAAGAAATACTATAATCAGGCAGTGAGTTCCAATATTCTCGGAAGATTTCTGAAATCACAAGATGTACTGCATGACTACGAGCATCTCTACATTTATGATTTACTGACCAAATTAAAGGAAAACACTAAGGTTAATGAATACGTTCATCCTAGTACACGGATGATTAAGGAATATGATAAATCCTATGGAACTGATTATTACAATACACTATACGAATACCTGATATGTGCTGGTAATATTACTAAATTATCGAGTAAATTGTTTCTCCATAGAAATACTGTTGTTCACCGAATGAACAAAATCAGCGAGATTACAGGTGTAGACTTAGACGATGGCAACAATCGTTTTAAGTTGCTATTATCTTATCGTATTATGGAGCTGCCTCTTTAAAATATGATGTAAATATAATCTTAATAAATGAACCAAATGATGTTACACTTCGTATATGTAGTAAAGGGAGGTGTGGGAGTGCTCAATACCTATATTGATAAATACGGAAGACGTCTGTTTGGACTTTGCAGAACACTCTGCACAAATCCATCCGACGCAGAAGATCTTTATCAGGAAACCTGGCTGAAAGTATATCATAAACTCGACCAGTACGATGACCAATATGCCTTTGAAGGTTGGCTCACAAGAATCTGCGTCAACACCTATAAAGATCAGTACCGGAAGAGAAAGCTTTCCCTCCTCTTTGATCGTTTTGATTCTAAGGAAAAGAAAGACTTTGTCCTTGAAAATGCGAAAGCAGAAGAACAAGAAGATTATAGTGACCTTCACGAAGCAGTACAGAAACTTCCTGAAAAAATAAGGCTCACCGTTCTTCTTTTCTATTTTAGAGAACTGGACACAAAAGAAACTTCAAGAGTTCTTGGTATTCCCGAAGGGACTGTGAAATCCCGCCTGAGCAAGGCAAGAACTCTGTTAAAGGAGATGATGAAAAATGAGATTGAATTATGATTTTGATAAATATACCCCCCCACTCCTTAACGAAAGAAAGCTTATGGAGATTCATCAAGAGAAAAAGGAGCTGAGACAAATGCTTCTGCTGCTGATTTCATCAAACTTTCTCTTTCTAAGCATTGCACTGTTTTCCTTGGCACTCTTTCCATACGCTAAAATACTGAGCCTCCTAGGCATTGTAATTCTAGGCATCCATCTCTCAGGTACCGGTGTCATCGCAGTAGTATTTCTGAAAAAAATTCTCCATAATAAAGAAGGACGTAGGTACTCTCTACTTTAGTAGAGCGCCTAAAACCTCTTAAAGAAAGGAAGATGAATATGTCCATCGTTCCACCTATGTATATTATATTTATTCTAGCTCTCTTTCTTGTGATTCCCCTCATTATTGGTATCTATGTCTACAGAGATGCCCAGCGTAGAGGAATGAACGCGGTCCTTTGGACCCTAATTGCAGTGCTTTCCCCTTCCGCTCTGGGACTGATTATCTATCTCGTCGTGAGGTCTGATCAGAATAGGCTGGAATGTCCTAGCTGTTATGCCCCTGTAACAAACGACTATGCGAGTTGCCCTCAGTGCGGTACCCCATTAAAAAGCAGATGCACGAAATGTGATTACCCCTTAAGCCCTTCCTGGGAGCATTGCCCCCAATGTGGAGAATCCGTTCCAATGGACGCAAAAATGCCGTTGGTCTCAGAAAGAAGTGAAAATGGACTTGGAAAAATCCTCCTTGCAGTCATCATCATCCCAATTCTCATTGTTGTCATTCTTATTGCTGGCCTCCTCGGATTCGGATCCAGCCAATATATAAGTATTGGAGAAGGTAGTGGCCAGGATATTGGTTCCTATGCCCATAATGAAATCATTTCCGAATGGCTGGAAACAAGCAGTGAATCCGAAGACGGCATCTATGTGCTGGAGCATAATTACCCAAAAAGAAATGAAGATGATCCATATCATGCCAGCTACATCATCTACTATAAGGGTCTGAAGGAAGAAGTAAATCTCTCCTTAGATACCCGTACCAAGTGGCTCTTTGACAAAACCTTTAGAGTTGGATACCAGAAAAGCGGTGGCATCAACCAAAGTGGTTACCACCTATATCAGGTTGAATATACGGTAGAAGATGAACTGGATTTTGAAATCTATGTCAATGGCAAGAAGGCAGACTATCATCTGACTATCTCACCAGAACCTTTACCGTTGGGCTACTAGGTATAAGACCTAAAAGAGCCGTACGTAAACCATACAGCCAAAGAAATATATTAATAACGCAAGATGAATAGAGCCTGCTCAGTACCCTCATTAACAGGTATCGAGCAGGCTCTTTATTACGATGTAAAACACAATATCCTTCAGTGAACCAAGTTACCGTTATATATTCAATACGGTGAACCGCAACGAAATAATGATATAATCAGAGATAATAAGTAGTAATCTAGGAGTGATTCAGATGTTTACCTTGGGTAGGAGAGTAGATATTAATTATACGACCAATAAACTTATATTAGCATTATCATTGATTGTAGGCGTTATTGGCTATTTTATCACTGGAGCTTTTTCATCAGGGTTATCATTAGCAGGTGGAACATTTCTGACATGGGCTCTTGCTAGAGAAGTAGATCCAAAACATGAATACTCTGCTTTTTTAAGTGCAGCAATTAATCTTACTAACTTATTCTACTTTGAACGTATGAATCTATTAGCCATCTTATGGATTCTTCTCTTACTAAGAATGGTCAGTGAAATATGCGGTAAAAAACTCACTTTACTAGATTTTATTTTGGTATTTGGATTTAGTGCATACTTATCTATCAGTAATGAAAATAGCATTTACCTCATCCCTTTCATCATCGCATTAAGTTCTCTCATGGTCTTTAAAGAACAAACCAACATCTCAGGCGCTTTTTTAGTGATTTCTGTAGCAATTTTCCTCATTGAAAGCTTCTATTTCAACTATCTTTCTATGGCAGACCCTGGAGTATCGACTAAGCTTAATGTAGTCATAATCTCAGTTCTCATTTTATTTCCTTTCTTTATTCATTTTGTTAGGATTACTGGAGTCATGGATGACAAAGGAAACCCTGCACATACTAAGAAAATGAAATTATCCCAGATGCTTTTTCCAGTTATTGTTTTACTGCTCTATTTATTTGTCGGAATAGGATTAAATAATTTAATCATCTATCTTTCCGTTATCACTGGCGTTACAGTGTATTCTCTGATCGATAGAAAGTAAAATGAGTATTATGCACTTGAGAGCTCCTTACCCATAGCGGCTCTCATTTCACATGATACTCATTTTTTTATTTTCATTTTCTCGTCAATTTGAATTTTTCAAATAACATCCTCATCACATTTCACTTCTATGCGTGATCAAATCATAGTATATTAAACTGCTTAGTAATGATATGAACTCCCTCAATAAGCTTTTAAAAATCCTATTTCCATACTTTACATATACCTTTTCAATAAGTTCATGATTTCTTCATAGCTTACAATTTGATATCAGCTGCAATTAGCACTATAATCTAAATGTATATTGTTCTTACAAAATAATTGTTTTAGTTGATATTTAAAGTATTAATTCATCAAAATGAAAAACAAAATAGATACCATTATCAAGGAGGAAAACCATGTCAACATTTCAAAAAGAAGGAAAAGTCTATCTTATTTTAGGTAATGGTCCCGCGGGTCATTTCGCAGCTGGCGAGATCCGCAAAAAAGACTCTGAAGGTAGAATCATCATCATCGGTAGAGAAAGAGAAAGAACTTATCTACGCACACAGCTTGCAGAATGCTTCAACGAAGAACTTCCTGAAGATAAGTTCTATATGGTGAAAAACGAATGGTATGATAAAAATGAAGTAGAACAAATCTTATCTATGGAAGCTACGGCAATTGATAAGGAGAATAAAATCGTTACTTTCAAAGATGAAAGTAAGATCCATTATGATAAACTCATCATTGCTACAGGAAGCTATAATTTCATTCCCCCAGTAGACGTTGAAATCAGTAGAATTGGGGAAGTTGTGGATGTCATCAAAGTGGACCGCAGTAACTACAGAAACTATGATGGCCTCTTTAGTATTCGAGAACATAGTGACACCATAGCACTTCAAAAAAGAATTAAGTCAGCAAAACAGGCAGTTGTTATTGGTGGCGGACTTTTAGGCCTTGAAGCTGCATGGTCACTGAAGCAATGCGGCCTGGATGTGACGGTCATAGAATTCTTTAACAGACTTCTTCCCAGACAATTGGATGAAGAGTCCTCTGAAGTACTAAAAGCTCTGGCTCTTGATTCAGGAGTGAAGCTTATACTAGAAGACTCTGTAGAATCCATCAGCATCGAGGAAAATGAAGATGGAAAACAGGAACTTGCTGGTGTTAAACTTAAAAGTGGCATCTCCCTTGATTGCCAGGTTCTCCTTTTTAGTGTTGGGGTTCGCTCAAGAGCGGAGCTGGCTACCGAAGCTGGTATCAAAGTCAATAAAGGTATAGTCGTAAACACCAAGATGGAAACAAGTGTAGAAGACATCTATGCTTGTGGGGATGTTGCTGAAATCAATAATTTTGTTTATGGAACTTGGCCTTCTGCTTTGACCATGGGCAGAATAGCCGGAACCAATTCCACCGGAGGTGATCTGGATTTCCCTCCAATGGTTCTCTCCACCATGTTCACCTCTATGCATGCAAAAGTATTTTCTGCAGGTAACGTTGATTTTTGCGATCCTGATTTAGACATATTGGAACACAAAAGTATCCAGAAAGGAGAATACAAAAAGCTTTTCTTTAGAGACAATAAATTGGTTGCTGGAATTCTTCTTGGAGATACAAAACGTTCAACTCGAATCATGAAAGGAATCGAGCAAGGTTATAGTGAAGAAGAAGCACTAAAAGCAGATATACTATAAAAAAGTAGTGTCTTAAAATCATATTTTTATATGAGTTAAGATTGAGTAAAGTTAGAATAGGAACAGGACACAGAGCTGAACCCTTTAATTGGTGAATGATGACAATTAAAGGGTTCAATTCATATTATTTAGTTCGAAATAGACTGTCAAGTTGATGGTCTATTTTTGTGTTTCAGCATGCTTTTCTAAACCTATGCAGTCCTTGAATGATGGATATATTTCAAGAACCAAGTATGGGATAATTATTAAAAATTGGCATACAAATGGCGACCTCGCAGTCGCCGGAATGACTGTTATGTTTAATATTGTTGCTAGACCTGTGGAACTGTATGACAAGAAAACAGTAGAAATTACTCATAAAACCATCCTGAACCTGATGAGAGACTATCTTATGAAGTTTCAGCATAGCACTTCTTCTTATAAGCACCTTGTCTAAAATCCATATTGATCTTCTTTTTCTTTACGGATGGCTTGATAAGCCCTAACCAGTACCACCGTATCTTCCACCAACCGCTGAATCCGAAAAAGAATATCGTCATTGACGATTTCTTTTCGATAAAAGTCTCGTTCTTCCATGAACACATAGCTCTGAACAATCTGTGCCTTCATATACGATAAAATGGGCTTTAGCTGCTGCTCTACAATGAGGTAGTGCTTCGGGGACCCGGAGGTCACAAGAATACTGACCACCTTGTCCAGGAACGCTTTCTCAGGCAGTAAATCAAAAAGATTCTTTAGAGCCCCTGGGATGGAAGCCTGGAAAATGGGTGTACCGATTATAATTGCATCGGCCTCCATAAGGGTTGTGGTGACATATAGAGTATCGCTCTCATAATCCAGGTAATTTCGCCCATCACTAAACTGAATGGTGTATTCCGAAAGATCGAGCAACTTCACCTCAGCCTCGGGATATTTTTCTTTAATTTCCTTCACCGTATAGTCCACGGCAGTTCTTGTTCTATTGCCCATTCTGGAGCCTGAAACGACGGCAATCTTCATAAAAGACACACCTCCTACTTCTTTGTGTACTTCTTTACATCTGGCATGATCTTCGTAGCGATGAGTTCTATATTTTTTCTCAGCATCTCAAAAGGCATGCCTCCAAAATCAATTTGTGCTACGTAGCGCTGATGTTGAAAAAGCTCATGCTGGTAAAGAATCTTCTCGACAATCTCTTGGGGACTGCCCACGTTCATTACATCTCTATAATCCGAGGACTGAGCAAAGACTTGCTTTGGAAATCCTCGTCCATTGGTTAGCTTCATTCCTTCATTGAAATAAGGATAGAGAGCCCTTTGGGCCTCTTGAGTGGTATCTGCTACAAAGAACCCTCCAGCAGTTGTCACTGGAAAATCTTCTGGGTCATGTCCATGTTCTCTTAACGCTTGTCTATAGGCATCGATGGAGTACTTGAAGGAACTGGCTGGTCCACCCAGCATGGCGATGAACATGGGCACCCCTTGAATCCCTGCTTTAATGGCACTGGCTGGAGGCCCTCCAACAGCACGCCAAATGGGTATCTTGCCATGAAGAGGACGCGGCAGCACCTTGGCATTTTTTAGAGGTGCACGAAATTCCCCTTCCCAGTTCACCACTTCTTCTTCATTGATCTTTAAAAGAAGCTCAAACTTCTCTTCAAAAAGTTCTTCATAGTCCCGAAGGTTATACCCTAAAAGGTCGAAGAGCCCCACTCTAGAAGCACGACCAGCAACTATCTCTGCACGCCCTCCAGAAATCAGATCCAAGGTGGCAAAATCTTCGTAGACACGTACGGGGTCTAAGGTACTTATAATGGTGGAAGAACTGCCGATTTTGATATTTTTAGTGGCCTGTGCTATGGCTCCTAATACCACCGAATGAGCTTGGGTGGTGAAGTAGTCTTGGTGACTTTCTCCCACTCCAAAGTAGTCTAAGCCTGCTTCATCTGCAAGCTTTGCCAGTTCGATGATTTCAAGTAGTCGCTGACTTGCTGAAATCCGCTGATTGGTATGTGGATCTGGAATATGATCCCCTAAAGTATAGAGGCCAAATTCCATCCCCTTACCTTTGTCTATTCTATATGTTTCCATAAATACTCTCCTTTCCATCTCGATTCTCTATTTCCATGGGTATGCACTCTATAGATGAATGATTTTCATCACTTCACGATGGTCATTCTACAAATGCACTTCCACTCAAAAGCTAATGATACTATCATATGATAAAAGACACTCTTTTGGAAGTACGTTAAAATGGTATAGTATCCAAGAAGGTACTATTGAGGAAAACAGCGAGAAGAAACATAGAACATTCTCGCTGTTTATCGTGAGATTATTTGTAATAATCAGTACAATATTTAATTACTTGATTGGAATAATTCCATGAGTTGTATAATTAATTGTATAGTGGAGATTCCAATCACTTGAGAAGGGATGATATAATGCGCATTTTAGATGAAGATCTTATTTATGAAATACTGTCCGTGGTCGAAGAAATCCCTAAAGGGAAAGTCACTACTTACGGCCAGATTGCAAGATTGATCGGTAGAGACAACAATGCCAGACTCGTTGGAAGAGTACTGAGCATGTCGGAATTCTATGGTATCTATCCCTGCCATAGAGTTGTGAACCATGCCGGAAGATTGGCACCAGGATGGAAGGAACAAAGACTGCTGCTGGAAGCTGAAGGTGTACCGATGAAGGATGATACCCATGTAGATCTTAAAATATGCCATTGGGACTGCTAAGTAAATCATGGGGAAATATCGAAATACAAATGACACCATGATGCCCCAAAACATGAACCAGGATTTAATTGAGCTCTATTACGATTTTAAGCGAAGTCTCCTATCTAAAGCCCTCCCTATAACAATAAAGATTATCCATGACAGGATTATGACTGGATGGAATGAAACATAACCAGAAGGACTGTTGAATCTTTCCGGGGTGTACCAATTATAGTTCCATGGCTCAATCCCTACGGAATGAAAAAACGCACCCCAGCTGTATTCAGCCATGTAGAATAGGACAAGAAACAAGGCTAGTCCGATGAACTTAGGAACACGTAACTTCATGAGTAGTTTATCCATGGGAAGCACCACCAATGGAATAGACCCATAGACAAGGAACATCCAGGTACTGGCTGTCTGTATGGCATCTTTGTCTATTTGACCGCCAATAATCTGTTGAGCAGTTGTCATGAAAACATCCCATCCCATCCCCATCATCGCAAATACAAGAATTCTCATCCAGATTTTTCTTGAGTACTCCATAAAGAAAGATTTCATCAAAATAAACCTCCTCATCTACACAGTAGGTCATGCATTTTCCCTTTTTTATATCTTCATCGTACGACTTTATAAATACAAATGCCATCATTCAAACTACATTATTTCATGATAATTTGTGTCTTTTGACTTGTGACATTATTTCATCGATTCAAACAGAAAGACTTTCTGAAATGATAGACTACAATGGTGATTTCTTCATCAGACTTACTCTCCCATTGACCTTATTGATTTTGTTTCCCGCTGATATAAGTACTCCCACTTCTTCCATTCCAAGATAATAAATCCCGTTACTAAGTGACCTATCTAGTCTTGTGATATCCTTTCTAGCGAATCTAAAATAGGATCAAGGCTACTCATCAAATTGAAACCATGTCCGTGATATACTGATTATAGAAATAAATACTTTCTTACGGAGGTTACAATGGAAAATAAATTACAGCTTAATGATGGTACTCTTATGCCAATACTGGGACAGGGTGCCTGGTATATGGGAGAAAACTCCAGCCGTCGATCGGAAGAAATTGAGGCATTACGTCAAGGGGTACGCAGTGGCATGACCCTCATTGATACAGCTGAAATGTATGGTGAAGGCTTGTCAGAGGCTCTTGTGGGTGAAGCAATCAAAGAATTCAAACGAGAAGATCTCTTCCTTGTATCCAAAGTCTATCCTCATAACGCAGGTCGAAAAAACATCTTCGATTCCTGCAGAAAGAGTCTGGAAAGATTAGATACACCTTATCTGGATCTATACCTTCTTCATTGGCGAGGTAGAATACCATTATCAGAAACAATTGCTTGTATGGAAGAGCTGAAAAAAGAAGGACTCATCAAGAACTGGGGTGTCTCCAACTTTGACACAGATGATATGAAAGAGCTTCTCTCTCTTCCTCATGGAGACCAGTGTAGAGTGAATCAGGTGCTATATAACCTGGGTTCACGTGGAATTGAATATGATCTTCTTCCCTACCTTAAATCAAATGGAATTGCACTTATGGCTTATAGTCCTTTGGCCCATGATGCAAGAACGAGAACAAAAATCACAACAGATTCTGTTGTCAGGAGTATTTCTGACCGACTGAAAATCACTCCAGAGCAGCTGATGCTGTCTTTTCTTCTTGCACAGGAGAATGTCTGTGCCATACCCAAAGCCTCATCCCCTGAACATATCAGGAAGAATGCGGATACAATCCATATAGAATTAAGTGATGAAGATCTGCAGCTGTTTGAGTCTCACTTCCCTGCTCCAAGCAGAAAGGTTTCTCTGGATATGCTTTAATCCTTAGTAACTTGATACTAAATAACGAAGAGCCGGGAACTGCAATCAATTAAATTTACAGTTCCCGGCTTTATCTATTTGTTTTTTGAACACCACTTTCCAATTCATGTTCCACAAACAAGACCTTCAAAGCAAATGATGCATCGTCTTTTCGTTTATAAAACAGATTCCTTTGAAAGCAATTGCGTCTGCTATGATTTTTTCTTCATCGAACTGGAATATACTCCAGCCAAGGTCATGATCAATGCTACAGGTATAATGACAAATAAAAGATTAAGCTTTGTGAGTGATTCTACTTCTGTCACATCTTCCTTATTCCCTTCTTCTACTGGCTCCGCCGGGCTTCCTTCATCGACATAAACCACATCGCCATAGCGTTCTCTGAATTTATTTTCATATTCATCCATATGGTTTTTATCCACATAGACAATGACTCTTGATTCTCTCTTGCTCTCTCCGAACCCGGTAAGTTCTCCATCTATGGACATCCATCCGATTCCAGCTGCGTAAACCATCGGATCTTTTAATATATACTCATTAAGAATTTCCTCATGGACCGTTAACATGGTTTCCATGGAAATGCTTCCAGTTCCAAATGTTACCGCACTCTCGTCTATCAGCATACTTCTTACTTCATCTTCCTTCTCCCTGTTTAGTAAGAGAATGGTCAGTTTTTCTGTTCCGTCTGTGCTGTAGACGGATGAGACATAATCCGGATATCCATTTTCTTCCCAGTGCTGAAACAATGCCTGCACATTCTGAAACGTTCCTGAAGCAAAGGCTGTAAAGTTACTGGAGAACATGAGTACCATTATGAATGCCAATAGTCCTGCTTTTTTCATTTTCTACCTCCCTTAATTACGAATCAAAAGACCTATCATCAGATTCTACTTACTAACATCTTAATCATACTACTATTATATTTTAGAATAGAATAATCTGATACTTCAAATCAGTAACAAAAGAAAGATATAAGCAAAAATCCTCTGCACTGTATGATTCAGAAAACATACAGTGCGGAGGATTTCTATTTTTTCATTGTGTTTACCATTGGTGCTTAACCCGGCACTAGCAGTCAGAGAACAAGACTTCATGCAATTTTTAATGATCATTCTAAACCTATCACTATTCTTGTTTTCTTATAATATTTCTAAATCCTGTATAGGTTATATAAAAATATCCTCCGTAGATGATAAGAAGTACTGAGGCAATAAGGAGAAGCGAACTGCCAAGAATTCCCTGCGAATAGTTTCTGAAGATTACATTGACAGCAATAACTCCAACAGCTGAATGAATAACAGCAAGGGTGAGAGGTATGCCAAAGTATATGGCATTCTGGAACAGTATAGCCTGATTGATCTGTTTTTCTGTTGCTCCGATTTTCTTCAGTGTTTTGTAACGTTCTACACTCTCATTGGCATCGGAAAGCTGCTGCAGGGCTAGGACTGCGGCACTGGATAAAAGGAACACGATACCAAGATACACACCTAAAAATACTATAAGCGTAGTGGTACCATAAACCCTTGCATGAACCTCATCAATGGTATTTCCAAAGGCAAGAACCAGCTTGTCATCGATATATCTGTATTTCTCATAGTCTTCTGAAAGACCTATGAATTTCTCTTCAGACTCTTCATACGTATTCTCACTGAACACTACATTGTACCCGGTACTTAATCTTGTCATTGTACCCGAAAACTCATCTGGCACGATGAAGTAGAAGAAATCAAGAACTGTGGCAGTGGTCATGATGTTTTCTGTCACAGGCTCATTATTTTTCATACGATAATTCATGCCATCAATAGCCACTAAGTCTTCATTTTTCATGAATTCATCCAGAGCACTGTTGAGCTGTGCATAATTTGAAACTAAAAGGACTTCCTGATTCTCTAGTTCCACAGGGTCCTGGTTCTTCAGTTTCAGAATCTCATTATAATCCGATAGGGTCACAGCGGATATTTCCCCATCCATGTAATTCATCCGCATATCCAACCATTCCTGATTGGTCATATAATTTTTCAAAAGATCTTCCACAGTTACAGAAAGAGCATAGACACTGAAATAACTGTGATTTTCATGAGCATCGAACTGAAACTCGATCTTATTCAGATATTCTTCCATGTCATACTCATTTTCATTATTTTCATCAAGTAGCCAGCCCGAGGCATCAAAGGATGTATTTCCCTTGAGCATACGGTCATAGCTCCCTTTGTAGCCGAACATGGTAAACAGAAGCGTGATGGTCAGAAAAAGCATCAGACAGATGGCTGTCATCGATAGAAAGTTCGTATTGATCTTGTTGTGGACCTGTCGCAGCACAAAGATACGCAGACTCTTCAGATATATCCCCTTTTGTCTTTGCATCCAGTGGATTACGAAACTGGAAAGGCTGAAGAAAAAGAGAAGCGTACCAAATACACCAAGCAATATTGAAACAGCAACGAGGATACTTTCCGTCATCAAGCCAACCTTTAAAATCAGAACATATGCTGTGATCAGCATCAGAACCGAAAGAACAAACAGTCCTGCAGATAGAGGAAGACTCTTCAGTTTCATCTCCTCATTTTTCTTTCCTGCGTTGAGAAGATCTATGAGCCTATATCTTCTTATGGTCAGCTGGTTTAATACAATGACAAGAGAAAATATAATCCCAAAATAAACAGCTGATTTCAATACCGCATCAAGAGATACAGTAAACCGGTAGCTCTCAAGATTAACTCCAAGAAGCCTTGCGGTGATTTCTGAAAGCCCCTGGGACATGAGGATTCCTAGAATGATACCTGCTATGAGAGAGATGAGCCCAATGAGAAGTGTCTCCAGGAACAGAATTTTTGAAATGGATGTTTTGGGCATCCCCAGCGTCATATAGATGCCCAGTTCCTTTTTACGCTTCTTGATGAGGAAATGATTGGCATAGGTGATGAGTCCGGCAAGAATCATACTGACAAACAGTGATGTTCCCGCAAGAAATGTACTCAGTGTTTCCATGAACGCACCAGTGCTTTTACCAAGCTTAAGCATGGAACTCTGGGTTTCAATGGAATTGAAACTGTAGAATATACAGACTGCGAGGGTCAGCGTGATGAAATAGATGCCATAGTCCTTATAGCTTCTCTTTACATTGTTTCGGGCAATCTTAAATAACATCACCGATATCACCTCCAAGCAAAGTCACTACTTCAATGATTTTATTGAAGAATTCCTTTCTGCTGTCATTTCCTCTGATAAGCTCATTAAAGATCCGACCATCCTTGATGAACAGGATGCGCTTGGCATAACTGGCCGTGAATGCATCATGGGTCACCATGAGGATGGTGGAGTCCTGCTCGCTGTTTAGCTTCTCAAAATAGTGTAGAAGCAGTCTTGATGATTTGGAGTCTAGTGCACCTGTGGGTTCATCCGCAAGGATCAGCGATGGCTCTGTAACTAGAGCTCTTGCTGATGCCACTCTTTGCTTCTGTCCTCCGGACATCTGGAAGGGATATTTCTCCAGTACATCGGAAATATCGAGCTTTTTAGAAACTTCCTGAATCCGTTCATGGATTTCATCTGGGGCAATATTCTGTATGGTTAAAGCCAAAGCGATGTTCTCGTATGCCGTAAGGGTATCCAGAAGGTTGAAGTCCTGGAAGATAAATCCAAGTTCCTTCTGCCTGAATGATTCAAGACTTTTTCCCTTGAGCTTTGTAATATCCACATCACTGATACTGATATGACCCGTGGTCACCTTGTCAATGGTGGAGACGCAGTTAAGAAGTGTTGTCTTTCCACTTCCTGAAGGCCCCATAATGCCCACAAATTCTCCCTTGTCTACTGTAAAGCTGATGTTGTCTATGGCTTTGGTGATGTTTCCTTTATTGCCATAGTATTTTTCGATCTTGTCCACCTTAAGTATGTTACTCATTTAATCCACCTCCTTTCATTTCTTCACTTCGAATAGTGCCTTGGTTTCCATGACATCATTTCCAGATGCATAGATTCCAACTCCATAGATTCCTTCTTCAAGACCTTCAGGTATTGAAAGCTTTGTTGTGAAGTATCCATCACTTATAATTACGTTCTCTTCTAAGTATCTGTTCCCGGTACGAATCTCACCTTTATACCAGATGACTTTGGCCTCTTTCACCCAGAACCTGTTGCCTTTGGCTGAAAAGTATATAGGTTCATCTGAGTTGAATTTAGTAGTATTCTCCATAAGATTTCCTTTAACTGGCACCTCAGTTGATACAATACCTTCAATGATTTTAGGACCATTAAGATATTGATGACCGAAATAGAATACACCCATAAGTAACAGCACAGTAAAGACGGTAATAACTGATTTTTTCATAATTTTTTCCTCCTGATTTGACTGATTGGTTTCATTTTATCAGGAGACCTCATTTGTACCTATCGATGTATCTTTCATGAAGGTGACATTTTTGAAAGGTAAGAAAAAACCGGATTCAGGGTGCACTTACAATCGGCATCACTAAATCCGTTCGTCCCTTTTTATTACTACATGAGGTTTATACTGCCAAGAGGAAAAATGATCTGGACCTTTGTACCTGAACCCGGTTCAGAGAATACTGAAAGTCCATGACCCAGCTGCTCGGTAAGCTTCTTGCTAAGATAAAGTCCCATCCCTGTAGATTTGCCGAAGACTCTTCCATTTTCACCAGTAAAGCCTTTCTCAAAGACTCTACCCAGGTCCTTTGGTAAAATACCTATTCCATGGTCTTCCACTGTAAGTACCATGTTCTCGGTGTTTCTTGTGGTATAGACTCTGATTGATCCTTCACCGGTTTTTGTATACTTGACGGCATTTCCCATAATCTGATTGAGAATATATTCCAGCCATTTACTGTCGCTGAAAATCTTTCCGGTGACTTCATCCATATCTATTGAAATCCCTTTTCGGATGAAATCTGCTGCATTTCTCCTGATTACTTTTTTCACAAGTTCTGCCAGATCAATCTCTCTGATCAGATAATCCTTCCCCACATGACTGCTTCTTGCATAGTAGAGCACCTCTTCCACATAATTTTCGATTTTCTTCATTTCATTACTGATACTTCTTCCGGCTTTACTCTCATTATTGTCCAGAATGAGTCCTATGGATGCCATGGGCGTCTTGATCTCATGAACCCAGGTTTCGATGTACTCTCTATAATCGCTCTCAAGTTCAAGGTAGTGCTTCACATGCTCATGCATATCTCTGTTGATCTCACTTAAACCCTCATGCAGTAGTTTTCCTTCTATGAAATCAGGTTCCTTCATCACCTCTGGAAGAAGGTATTTCTGGTCCAGCGTATCAATAAGATCACGAAACTCATCATAGAATCTTTTGTATTTGAAATACTCCATGAACATATAGGAAGTCAGTGGAAGAAACCAGATAATGAAGATCAGTAGTATTAGACTGCTGTTAGTCTCAAAAAGAAGAAGAATAACAGTAATAACCAGAAAAAGCATGGCATTGACAAGAATAAAGAGGAATCTGTCTTTGAAATAATTACTCATACTCATGGCATTATATATCCCAGACCACGTCTTGTTTCGATATTTTCACTCATACCTGCTTCCTCCAGCTTTTTCCTGAGCCTAGTAACGTTGACGGATAGATTATTGTCGTCCACAAATAGATCTGAATCCCACATGAAGTTCATGAGTTCTTCACGGGAAACGATTTTCCCTTTATTTTTCATGAGACAGGATAATATCTTAAGCTCGTTTTTCGTGAGCTCATAGTTTGTTCCTTTGTAGTTCATGGACCCATTGGATAGATTAAGTTTCAGATCCTTATAAACCAGGGCTTCCGGAATATGACTGCTCCCTTGAACTCTTCTTAATAATGATTCAATTCTCGCCAGAAGAATCTGTGTGTTATATGGTTTCGTGATGAAGTCATCTGCACCTAGATTCATGCTCATGAGTTCATCCACTTCAAGATTTCTACTGGTTACGATGATAATCGGCACAGTAGATGTCTTTCTTATCTCTCTACAGATATAATACCCGTCATAAACAGGCAGATTGATGTCCAGAAGAATTAGATCCGGATTTTCATTAAGCGCATCTCGAACAATATTTCCAAAGTGATCTGGTGCAATAACTTCATAATTGTATCTTACAAGAAAGATCGATAGTTCTTCCCTGATGGTTTCATTGTCTTCAATTATCATTATTCTTGTCATGGATTACACATCCTTTTATAGTCTTTCTCTTATCGATAGTTTATATGATTATATTGGTGATGTAAAATAATTAGACTCATACTGTTCTTGTAATCGTATAATGTTTTTGCTGAATTTCCATAGACAAGAAAAAAGAACCATAAAAAATACCGTGTATCTTACCCTTGCTATACGATCCCTTCAATTCATCAGTTACCTTTCAGCTAGCAATTACACATTAGAGGATTTTCAGAGATCGTTGAAAACCTTGTAGCACACATAAAAAGAGCTATGCATTTTATACAATAGCTCTTACGTTATTATCCTACAGGTGCATCGATTATTCTTTGCTGAATTTCTTTTGTTATCTGGTGTCTCGATGGTCTTTTTTCTATTTTTATAATGTATTTCAACTCGATTAGTTTTGTTAACGCTTTACGTGTTTTATACCTTGATTCTTTTATCGTATCACCTATTTCTAAATCAAAAATCGGCTTTTCAAACAACCAAGATTGTGCCAATAAAAATAGGATTCTTTTCTCCAGACCATTACCTTCCAGGTCATAAATAACATTATCTGCTTTATTCAATAACTCAATTTTCTCCGCAAGATCCTCTATAAGCTTTTTCTGACCTTCGCTTACTATTTTCAACATTTGAAAAACAAACATAGTCCCTTCCCCGTAATTGTTCGGATCAGATGTTTCGATGAAAGCATCGTAATATTTATTCTTTCTGCTGCTTATCATATAAGAAAAGCTTATCGCTGTTAAAGGATCTAATTTCTGCGCTAAATACTTGCAGGTGATATATCTACCTACTCTCCCATTTCCATCATAGAAAGGATGGATGTATTCAAAGTAGTAATGACCAACCATAATCTTTATCAAATATGGGTAATTATCAGAATTGATTACTTCCAGAAATAACTTCAGATTTTCCATTATCGTTGATTCATTAGCATCTCCTCGATGCAACACTTCATTTGTGTTACTTTGAATAAAAACTTCACCAGCTCGAAATAAATCCCCATCCAGCTTATCATCTTCATCAATTTCACCATCTAGCATCTGATCATATATCGCTCTAATTTCCGGAACATCATTTATGGGAGAAAAATCATCGTAAAAAAGTGATAAATATGATCTTGCAATGCCTGAAAACCGCTTATTTTTCGCCTTTTTATTCTTGATAGATACTATAGCCTCATCTATTTCCTTTCTAGTACTCCTTACGCCTTCTATTTCATTAGTGCTTTGTATTTCTTCGATTAGAGCTGTATGTAAGTATTGCTCTGCCCCACCGCCAGGAATTTTCGTTAACATTCTATTGATGATAGCTGCATTCTCCTCAATTGTCTCTTGCATCATATCTAATTCAATATTATTTACAACAAATAATTCATGCGCTTTAGTTTGTCTCAGCCCTCTTAGAATTGGATGAATTATTACATTAGTCTTATATGTGCAATAATCATTGATTCGCTTTTCATATTCTTTTTTCGCTTTTTGAGGATCATCGTATCTTATTATCCTTAAAGCTTTATACTTTTTCATTTAAATCACCTCATATTGTTGTCTTAAGTTAAATATACGCTATTTTTTCACTTATTAATAGATACTTTAGTGTTTTCATTCTAATTTATCCTAATATTTAACGCTAATCACCTTCAATAATGAATTATGCTTAATAATGAGCAATGGTAATAAAAGAGCCAGAAGTTAGTCTTCCAGCTTTTCTAAATATGACATTACTTTTCTGATCGTTTTTGAAAGCTAGGTATAACATCTACTTCCTGCTTTAGTGATGTTCATCTGTTCCAGTTTTGTAATAATTTTTCTTATTTTCCTTGATATATAAGTTACACTGTACCCAGTAAACATCAGCAATTTTACTGTTTTTCACTCAATCAACATATCTTAAATACATAATCTTCTGATCTATCGGATCTTCGATTCTATCGAGCATCGCAATAACCTTTTTGCATTTTGTCCTTTCACCTTCATAGATACTAACTGATTTTCCCTGTACGTTTCTATAGCTATGCTGAAGTTTGGATTCAATACCAGGAATAAGAACCAGCTAGTATTTACAAATCTAATGAATGAATATATCAATCCTCAAAGAATAGGACAGTAAATAGAGACATTCTGTAAACAAATAAACCACAAGGTAATTGCTCCTCATGGTTTCAGACATACTCATTGCTCTTTGCTCTTTGAAGCTGAAGCAACTATTAAAGAAGTTCAAGATAGATTAGGTCATTCAGATGTTCAAACTACAATGAACATTTACGCTCACGTTACTGAGAAAAAAAAGGAAGAAACAGCTCAGAAATTTGCTAGTTATATCAATATTTAGCATCCGTAGACGTCAACATAGACGTCAAATAAAAAAATAGGAACCGATAAAACCGTGTAATCGTTGATAACACAAGGTCTTATAGATTCCAATATGGTTCTATGGTGGAGATGAGGGGTGTCGAACCCCTGTCCGAAAGTAGAGAAAAAAGACTTTCTACGAGTGTAGCTGTGTAATTAAAATTCCCTTTGGCTTAGTTTACAAGCAGACTTGGCCATTGGTAGCTTCATTTATTCCGTTTCTGAGGCAAAGCTTACTCAGACTCGTTTTTCCGCTAATCGGCGCTCTATCCTAGGTAGCGGACATCCCAGGTAGAACGTAGCAGCTTACGCTGCTAGTGCAAAATTATCTTCTGCGTTTATGTTTTTGCTATAGTTTTTTAAAGCAGGTCAATAGCATCCTTCTACTCGCTTATCAGATCTTTCATACCCCCGTCGAAGCCAATACATCCCCATGTATTGTACAATCCTTATTATACGCACTAATTCTTAAAAATCAATGAAAATTACCCATCTGGCTGTAAAAAGTCTTATTGTCTGAAAATTATCTAAAAATTTACATATTGCAATTAAAATAATCTGTTAATAAATATTTAACTTTTAGAGGAAATAGTGTAGAATTAGTATAAGAAAATATCTGGAACTGGCGGTGATAAAATGAAGCTCTTAATAATCGGAGATAGTCTTGTAACAGGATATGGACTTCCAGAAGGAAAAGGTTGGCTGGATCTAGTTAACAAAGAATCCGATGAACAAATAGAAAACAAAGGCGTAAATGGTGATACTACAGCAGATATGCTTAATAGGTTTCATGAGGATGTAATAACAAACTCACCAAGCACAGTATTTATACTAGCGGGTACCAACGATGCAATTGCAGGTCGTACAGCAAATTATATCTACAATAACAAACTGGAAATGCTCAAACTATGTCTCAACAACGGGATTATTCCAATCGTAATTCTTCCTCCATTTCTTAATGTGGAGACAGCTACAGCTGACGATCCTTCTTTCAAAGAAGCCTTCGAGACAGCATCAAACACAATAAAAAGATTCAGAAGGCTGATTGAAGATTACTGTATGGATGAACATATCGATACCATCGATCTTAATCGCGCATTCAACAACTCAGATATTCTTGAACATCCCGAAAAATATTATATCGATGGAATACACTTGACTGAATATGCACATAGAAAAATGGCGGATAAATTCTTATATAAATATAATTTTATATTAGTTCATAAGAATCCGACTGACTACATCGTGAATTACGATACCTTGTAATAGAAATGAAAAACCATCTTCGATCATCATGATGATTGAAGATGGTTTTCTATTTCTAACGTTATTTTAACTATTCTAATTATGCTGTTCTTTCTTGTTTCCCTTTTCTGAGGATTCTTTTTCACCGACTTCAAAGAATATCTCTCTTGAATCAAGATTAACTTTAGAAACCAGAACTTCAATCTTTTCACCTAAAGTGAACTTCTTGCCTCCTCTTTCACCGATGAGTGTCATATAACGATCATCATAAACATAATAGTCATCATAGAGTGATGTAATATGAATCAGCCCTTCAATAGTGTTAGGCAGTTCCACAAACAGGCCGAAGTTTGTAACAGACGAAATGATACCTTCGAAAGTTTCTCCTACATGGTTTAACATAAATTCTGCTTTCTTCAGCGCATCCAGTTCTCTTTCAGCATCCACAGCTACTCTTTCCATCTCAGACGCCTGTTTTGACGCTTCTGTGACAATCGGAATCAGCTGTTTCGATCTCTTCTCATCAATACCGCCATTTAGAAATTCTTTGATGATACGATGAATCTGAAGATCCGGATATCTTCTGATTGGCGATGTGAAATGAGAATAGTAGGTGGCTGCAAGACCGAAATGGCCCACATTCTGAGGTGAATATTTTGCCTGCATCATACTTCTAAGAAGAAGTTTTGATAAGACAGGCTCTGCAGGTTCTCCCTTCACCTTTTCCAGTATTTCCTGTAGCATTTTGGGCTGTACTCCTGCAAATAGTTTCACAGGATAGCCAAGATTAAAGGAAAACTCTGTAAATGCTTTAAGCTTTTCTTCATCGGGCTCTTCATGAATTCTGTAAATAAATGGAACATGTGCCCAGAACATATGCTCTGAGACAGTTTCGTTACAAGCGAGCATAAATTCTTCAATCATCTTATTCGAAATTTCTCTTGGATAAAGAGATACATCTATAGGCTTACCCAGTTTATCCAGCGTGATTTTACTTTCAGGGAAATCAAACTCGATGGCTCCCCGATCTGCTCTTTTCTTCTCAAGAATATGCTGAAGCTCAACCATATCATTAATCATAGGTATGAACTCTTTGTACTTCTCCAGCTCTTCATCCATTTCTCCGTTGATGACTCTTGTTATTCCTGTATAGGTTGCTCTTAGCTTGGATGAAATGATGGATTCATAGATATCATGTTCCACCACTTTTCCTTGAGGCGAGATCACCATATCACAGCTTAACGTCAGTTTTGGTTCAAATGGATTCAATGAGCAGAGATTGTTGGAAAGTTTCTGTGGAAGCATCGGAATGACAAGATCTAATAGATAAACCGATGTCGCTCTCTTGAATGCTTCCATATCGATGGGACTTCCTTCTTTTACAAAGTGAGTCACATCCGCTATATGAACACTGAGCTTATAGTTGCCGTTCTCAAGTCTTATTACAGAAACTGCATCATCTAAATCCTTCGCATCAGCACCATCGATGGTCATGACCATTTCATTTCTTAAATCTCTTCTTCTTCCAATTTCCGTCTCTGGAACCTTTTCAGGAATCTGATCTGTATATCCGATTACTTCAGGTGAAAATTCTTCAGGTAGATTATACTTCTTCACGACTGTAAGAATATCTACACCCTTATCCCCTTTTTTGCCCAGAATCTCTGTGATGAGACCTTCTGGATTTCTGCCCTTCTCAGGCCATTTCGTGATTTCCACCACAACTACATCACCATTTTCCGCGTAGTTACGGTTTTTCTTGTTGATGAAAACATCATGATGCATCTTACTGTCTTCAGGAATAACAAATCCAAAGGCTTTTGATTCCTCGTATACACCAATCATCTTGTTGTTTTTTCTTTCGATGATCTGCAGGATTTCTCCTTCTGCTCTTTTGGTTCCAGCATTTTCTCTTAACACCTTCACCTGAACTTTATCCCCATGCATGGCAGTCATCATGGCATTTTCAGGAACAAAGATATCGGGTTCACCCTCTCCTCTGGCAACAAAACCGAATCCTCTTTTATTCACATCAATTCTTCCTACATAAACGCCATAGCCTTCAGGAAGGACAATCTTCTCTTTTTTGATCTTTAAAACCACTCCTTCTTTAGTCAAGCGGTCTATCTCTTTTCTCAGTTCTTTCTTCTCATTTGCTTCCAGTCCTAAGACATTGGCCAGCTCATCAGCATTCAGCGGTTTATAGCTGTGCTCAGAAAGAACTTCCATAATTTTTTCTACCAAAATATTAACCTCCCTATCAGATTTATTATTGTTTTTAATCCGTTAAATTTACTCATACTAACAGTATACAGAAAAAGTGTTAATTTATCCCGGAATTTCAGATAATATCTTGTATGCTTTTAAATAACTTTCACTCATCTTACAATATTATAGAGCAGGTTCATGAAAACCCGCTCCCTGTAGCTCTCTGATTAATTGAAAAGTTTTATAATAATACCACCATATTCTAGTATCACTGGTGCAAACACCAGAGATACAATAGACATCAGCTTGATCAGGATATTCATGGATGGACCCGAGGTATCCTTGAAAGGATCTCCGACGGTATCCCCTACAACACCTGCTGTATGAGCATCACTGCCTTTTCCACCATGTTCTCCAGACTCAATATATTTCTTTGCATTGTCCCAGGCTCCTCCAGCATTGGACATCATGATTGCCAGAAGCACACCCGTTACAACGGCTCCTGCAATGAGTCCACCAAGAGTTTCCGGACCAAAAAGAAGTCCTACAACCACTGGAATCACAACTGCAAGAACACCAGGGAGAATCATTTCTCTGAGTGCTGCTTTCGTCGAAATGGCCACGCATCTGTCATAATCCGGTTTTCCTGTCCCTTCCATGATGCCTTCAATTTCTTTGAACTGTCTTCTCACCTCTGTGACCATCTCATTGGCAGCTTTACCCACTGAGTTCATGGTCAGAGCCGCGAAAAGGAATGGAAGCATCCCCCCTATAAGAAGCCCTACAAGGCTCAAGGGATTCAGAAGATTGATACTGGTAAGTCCTACGCTTTCTGCGTAGGAAGCAAATAGGGATAGTGCAGTGAGGGCTGCAGACCCTATGGCAAATCCTTTTCCAATGGCAGCTGTGGTGTTTCCTACAGAATCAAGCTTATCTGTAATCTCTCTGACTTCCGGAGGCAGGTTCGCCATCTGTGCTATTCCTCCTGCATTGTCCGCAATAGGACCATAGGCATCCACCGCCACTGTGATGCCCGTTGTCGAGAGCATACCCACAGCTGCAAGGGATATTCCATAAAGTCCCATGGTGGGATTCTGTGTCCCTCCCATGACAAAGTAGGAAACCAGAACACCTGTAACAATGAGTAGTGTGGGAATCATCGTAGAAAACATGCCTACACCGAGTCCTGAAATGATATTGGTTGCAGAACCGCTGACAGATTCAAGTGCAATATTTTTGACACTTCTGAAATCTGCCGAGGTATAGACTTCAGTGATTCTTCCGATCAGGATTCCCACCAGTAGACCTACAGTAACTGCAAAGAATGCGTTGAAGGAATCCATCACAATATAGCTTAAAAAAAGTGTTCCAATAATTACGATAATACCTGCTGTATATGTTCCCAGATTCAAGGATTTCTGCGGGTCATTCCCCTTCGCATTAGCAGCAATATAAATTCCGGCAATTGATGCGATGATCCCGATAGAAGTGAGTATCAGGGGAAATACCGCACCGAATTTATCAAGTACAATGTACCCTAAGGTGACAGAAGAGATAATGGACCCCACATAGGATTCAAAAAGATCTGCTCCCATACCGGCTACATCTCCTACATTGTCTCCTACGTTATCTGCTATGACTGCAGGGTTTCTCGGATCATCTTCAGGTATATGGGCTTCCACTTTCCCTACCAGGTCCGCACCGACATCTGCCGCTTTCGTAAAAATGCCTCCACCCACACGTGCAAAAAGTGCAATGGATGAGGCACCCAGAGCAAACCCAGTAAGACTGGACGTGTCATCTGAAAAAACACTCAAGAGAAATCCGATTCCGATGACACCAAGCCCTACTACACTGAGACCCATAACAGCTCCACCTGAAAAGGCGATTTTCAGTGCACTGATCTGTGAATGTCTTGCCGCTTCTGCAGTTCTGACGTTTGCCTTCGTAGCTACAGTCATGCCGAAATAGCCAGCCAAAATAGAAAAAATCGCGCCTAAGACAAAGGCTAAAGCAGTTCTGATGCTGATTGCAAAAACAAGAATAAAAAAAACAACGGAAATGAACATACTAAGATACTTGTACTCACTTTTCAGGAAAGCCAAGGCTCCCTTATGGATATACTCTGCAATCTCACGCATACGTTCATTTCCGTTGTCATAACCTGATATTTTTTTGGCAAGTAGAAGTGCAATAGCAATGGCAATAACACCAACAAGTCCAGTAACAAAGAAAACAGTTTCCATAAAAACCCCCCTAAAGTTTCCCAAAACCACTTAATTGTATGAATATTCTTATATATTTAAATGTTATTACAAACTGCTGATAAATTCAATGACTTTCTTCATGAAATCCTCGCTTAAAGGTAGATCAGGATTGCTGTAGGTGGCTATATTTCCTTCCAGATCTTCAGGTGCATCCTTTAATACATGATTCATCCCTTGGATAATTTCAAGCTTTGAACCATCTAATGCATCATGAAGGATTTGCGCCTCTTCATGGCTGATCTGTATGTCCCGGTCTCCATGGATGATCAGTACAGGATTGGTTATTCCAGACATTATTTTTACTGGATCGTAGGAAAACCAGGAAATGAGATAGGGCTGCACGCTGGGCCTGAAAAGATTAAAAAGGCTCACTGGTACTTCAGGGACAATATTCCCTTTTATAAGTTCTTCCACTATCGGCACGCTGAGTTCATAGGCTTCCTGAGATTGAGCCTTGAGTTGAGTAAGAAGAAGCTCATGGGCTCTAGTGGCAGTACCTGACACAGAAATGAGTGCATCGCAGTCATCAGAAATAGAACATGCTTCAGCGGCAATCAGTGCACCTTCACTATGACCTAGTAGAATGATTTTTTCAAATCGTGAATCATTCTTAAACTTAGCAATCCACATGAGTACATCATTTATGGAGTCATGAAAGTCCATGTCACTTTCTTTCTTCACAAGGTCTTTGCTTTCACCAATCCCTCTTTTATCATAACGTAAGCTAAAGTGCCCTGCATCAGACAAAGCTTCTGCAATCATCAGAAGATTATTATTCTCCCCAGCCTGAGGATTATTTCCATTTCTGTCTGTGGGTCCCGAACCAGGAATGATGATCACAAGATTCGCTGAGCCATCAGTTACTGGAGACATAAGACTTCCTTTAAGTTCACCATTTTCAAACACAATAGATACATGTTCTTCCTGATACTTCCCATCCACAACTTCAATAGCTTCTTCCTTCTTTCCGCATGAAATAGTCAAAAGAAGAGTTCCGATCATCATAAGCAGCAGAGTTTTTCTCATCTCTTTCTCCCCCTATAATCTTCTTGTCAATTTAATTGTTAAAAAGCAAAATGCTGCCTAATATTTAGGCAGCAAAATTTAAATAATATTCATTGCTATTGTGTTGAGTGCAAATAATACTGCTACAATAACAGTCAGCTTCTTCAAAAAAGCTTCTCCTGTTCTTCCACGATTCTTACTGAAGAATGATTCCTGTGCTCCTCCACCTGTAAGTCCTTTAAGACCATCAGATTTACTCTGTTGCATCATAACTAATGCAATCATGCTAATTGCCAATATAAATTCGAATACGATTAAAACAGTTTCCATAATATCCCTCCTGATTATCTAACGTCTAATTTTATCATACTTATCATGTCACTACAATAAGCATACATTAAATCTCTTTTATTCTTTCCTATCATAACATATAAACCATGCTCAACCAAACACTTTTCATGAGAAAGACACCTCCATTTCATGAAGGTGTCTCCCATTAAATATATTCTTTTCTAATTTGTAGTTCTAAACTATCTCTTCAGGTTGAAGAATCCGCTTAATCCTCTGAACTGAGCCACTTCGCCTAGCTCTTCTTCAATTCTTAGAAGCTGGTTGTACTTCGCAACTCTTTCACTTCTTGCTGGTGCACCAGTCTTGATCTGACCTGTATTTAAAGCTACAGCAAGATCAGCGATGGTAGCATCTTCTGTTTCACCGGATCTATGGGAAACAACAGCAGTGTATCCAGCTCTGTTTGCCATTTCAATAGCATCCAGAGTTTCTGTCAGCGTGCCGATCTGGTTCAGCTTGATAAGGATTGAGTTACCAATACCTAGGTCTATGCCCTTCTTCAGTCTTTCAACGTTGGTTACGAAAAGATCGTCACCCATAAGCTGAATCTTTCCACCAAGTTTATCAGTCATCAGCTTCCAGCCTTCCCAGTCATCTTCAGCCATACCATCTTCGATGGAAATGATTGGATACTTTTCAACCAGTTCAGCATAGTAGTCGACTATTTCTGCTGATGTAAGCTTTCTGCCTTCACCCTTCAGGTTATACATGCCATCTTCAAAGAATTCTGAAGATGCTGGATCTAGTGCAATGTAGATATCTTTACCAGGTGTGAATCCGGCTTTTTCGATTGCTTCAATGATAATCTGAATTGCTTCTTCGTTTGAATTCAGGTTAGGAGCAAATCCACCTTCATCACCGACGCCAGTAGAAAGACCTTTGCTCTTCAGTAGACCCTTAAGTGTGTGATAAGTCTCTGAGCACATCTGAATTGCCTGTGAGAATGTTTCAGCACCAAGTGCCATGATCATGAATTCCTGCAGGTCTACATTGTTGTCTGCATGGGATCCACCATTGATGATGTTCATCATTGGTACTGGAAGAGTCTTCGCGTTTACTCCTCCGATGTACTGGTAAAGTGGTAATCCAGCTGAAGTAGCTGCAGCTTTTGCTACCGCAAGAGATACACCTAGTATTGCATTAGCTCCAAGGTTCCCCTTGTTCTTTGTTCCATCAAGTTCGATCATCAGTTTGTCGATCAGAATCTGATCAAATGCATTCTCTCCAATGATTTCTGCTGCGATTTCATTGTTCACGTGATCAACAGCCTTAAGAACTCCCTTTCCACCAAATACTTCCTTGTCTCCATCTCTAAGCTCAACAGCTTCAAATGAACCTGTAGAAGCACCTGAAGGTACAGAAGCTCTTCCTACAGTACCGTCTTCAAGGTAAACTTCTACCTCGACTGTTGGGAATGCTCTTGAGTCCAGAATCTGTCTAGCGACTACGTCAATGATTTCTACATAATTTTTCATGAATGAATTCCTCCTTGGAATATCTATATATTTTATTTAGTAACTCTATTAAGTGATTATTTAAGTAATGAATGTCCTGTCATTTCCTTTGGAATTTCAAGGCCCATTTCTTCCAGCATTGTTGGTGCCAGATCTGCGAGTCTTCCACCCTCTACTAGTTTTCTCTCAGGATTATTTGTCACATAGATCAGTGGTACTGGATTGGTTGTATGTGCAGTCATTGGACCACCCGTCTCATAATTGATCAGCTGCTCGGCATTACCGTGGTCAGCAGTTACAAATACAGTTCCATTTTTTTCCAGAACTTTATCTATTACTCTCTTCATGAAAGTATCGACATCCTCCAGAGCTTCCACAACTGCTTTCATGATTCCTGTATGCCCAACCATATCCGGATTTGCATAGTTCAGAATCACCAGACCATAATCTTCATTATCCATGGCTTCAATCACTTTTTCAGTGATTCCTTCTGCACTCATTTCCGGTTTAAGATCATAGGTAGCAACCTTAGGGGATGCTACGAGAATCCGATCTTCCCCTGGATTTGGCACTTCTACGCCACCGTTGAAGAAGAAAGTCACATGCGCATATTTTTCAGTCTCAGCAATTCTAAGCTGCTTGATTCCTTTATCTGCAACATACTGTCCAAGTGTATTACTGAAGTCCACTGGATAGAAAGCCACATGGACATTCTCAAGCGTACTGTCATACTGAGTCAGAGTCACATAGGTAAGATCAAGAGGTGCTCTCTCAAAGCCTTTGAAGGACTTATCATTGAGGGCTCTTGTCATTTCTCTTCCTCTGTCAGGTCTGAAATTATAGAAAATCACAGAATCCCCATCTTTAATGGTTGCTGTTGGTATACCATCCTTACCAATTACTGTTGGTAGAACAAATTCATCAGTGATTCCATTCCTATAAGTTTCCTCCATGCACTCCGCTGCTGACTCTTTGTATTCTCCTTGTCCGTTGACAAGTACATTATAAGCCTTTTCAATTCTTTCCCAGCGATTATCTCTGTCCATAGCATAGTATCTGCCACTGAGTGATGCAATTTTACCTGCACCCGCTTCAGCAAAAAATGCTTCCAGCTCTTTGACAAATTCAATACCTGAAGTAGGTGATACGTCTCTACCATCCATGAATCCATGAACGTAAATACGATCAAGTCCCTTATCCTTTGCAAGCTTAACAAGTGCTTTAATATGGTCTATGTGAGAATGAACACCACCATTGGATAGTAGTCCAAGAAGGTGAAGATCCCCGCCGCTCTTTAAAGCATTATCCACTGCAAGATTCAGGTTCTCATTGGAGTAGAAATTCCCTGTCGAGATTTCATGGGTGATTTTTGTCAATTCCTGGAAAATTACTCTTCCAGCGCCGATGTTCATATGCCCTACTTCAGAGTTTCCCATCTGACCTTCAGGAAGCCCTACAGCTAATCCTGAAGCTTCAATTGTTGTATGAGGGTAGTTCTCCCAATAGTAGTCGAAATTCGGTTTTCTGGCTGCCATTACAGCATTGCCAAGTTCGATTTCTGTTAAGCCGAATCCGTCAAGGATCATCAGCATTACAGGTTTTTTCATGAATATTCCTCCAGTTTGTCTTTTAAATTCATACTAAGCTTCCTTAGCATCAGGAAGCATCTTGTAACAGGATGCTAAAACTTGACGATTTTTGAAAAGTCTTCTGCAAGAAGACTCGCTCCACCAACAAGAGCACCATCAATGTCTGACATACCCATCTGTTCTTTGATGGTATTTGGCTTAACAGAACCACCGTACTGTATACGTACTTTTGAAGCGATACCTGCACCATAAAGGGTGCTTATCATTTCTCTGATCTGTCCGATGGTTTCATTTGCCTGTTCACTTGTAGCAGTCTTTCCTGTACCGATTGCCCAAATTGGTTCATAGGCAATGACTGTCTCTTTTGCCTGATCTGATTCAACATTTAAAAATGCCTTATTGATCTGGTTCTCAATGATATCCTTCGTTGTATCCGCTTCTCTTTGCTCAAGCGTTTCGCCTACACAAAGAATCGGCTTTAATCCATTACGGTATGCAGCCTGAAGCTTCTTGTTTACAGTTTCATCCGTCTCATTGAAATATTGTCTTCTCTCTGAATGACCGATGATCACATATTCAACACCTATGTCTGTAAGCATGCTAGGAGCTATTTCTCCTGTGAATGCACCTTTTTCTTCAAAGTGCATGTTCTGAGCACCAACCTTTACGTTGCTTCCTTTGAGTTCTTTGACCAAAGCAGGCAGCTGCAGGAATGGAGCACATATGACCACATCAGCTTCCGCATCTTTTACGAGTTTCTTCAGTTCACTTGCAACTTTCACTGCTTCATCAACAGTGTAGTGCATCTTCCAGTTCCCTGCAATTATTGGTTTACGCATAGTAAAACCCTCCTTATTTGTCGTTTAAAGCAGCTATTCCAGGAAGAACTTTTCCTTCAAGGAATTCCAGTGAAGCGCCTCCACCAGTTGATATATGAGTCATTTTATCACCGAATCCAAGGATATTTACAGCTGCAGCGGAATCTCCACCACCAATTACGGTAGTCGCATCTGATTCAGCCATAGCTTCTGCTACTTTAATAGTTCCTTTTGCAAAGTTGTCAAATTCGAATACACCCATTGGTCCATTCCAGATAACAGTCTTAGCATCTTTGATCGCATCAGCATAAAGCTTAGCAGTTTTTGGTCCGATATCAAGGCCCATAAATCCATCCTTGATGTTCTCGTCTTCAGTGGTGATTGGCTCAGCATCAGCGCTGAACTTATCTGCTATTACATTATCCACTGGTAGGAGCAGTTCAACATTCTTCTCTTTTGCTTTTGCAATCATTTCCTTGGCATAATCCACTTTATCTTCTTCCAGTAATGAAGTACCCACTGTAAATCCTTGAGACTTCAGGAAGGTATAACTCATACCGCCACCGATGATCAGTGTGTCCACCTTATCAAGCAGGGCATTGATTACATTGATTTTATCTGAAACCTTGGCTCCTCCGAGGATGGCCACAAATGGTCTTTCAGGTTTGTTTACTGCTTCACCTAAGAATTTAAGCTCTTTATTGATCAGATATCCTGCAACAGCAGTGTCAACAAATTTTGTCACACCTTCTGTTGATGAATGTGCTCTATGAGCAGTACCGAATGCATCATTCACGTATACATCACAAAGTTCTGCGAGTTCCTTGGAGAATTCTTCTCCATTTTTCGTCTCTTCTGCTCTGAATCTCGTGTTCTGAAGAAGAAGAACATCTCCATCTTTCATTTCAGAAACTGATTTTCTTGAATTTTCACCAACAACTGTATCATCTGCAGCAAAGACTACTTCTTTGTTTAACAGTTCTGATAATCTCTTGGCTACTGGTTCCAATGAGAATTTGGCATCTGGGCCCTTTGGTTTTCCTAAATGGGAGCAGAGAATCACTCGTCCGCCGTTTTCCATAAGGTACTTGATTGTAGGAAGTGCGCCGAGAAGTCTGTTCTCATCTGTAATTTTACCATCCTGCAGTGGCACATTGAAATCACATCTTACCAGTACTTTTTTACCTGAAACTTTTATATCTTCTATGGTCTTTTTATCATAACTCATTTATTTCACCTCTACGTTTTCTTACCTGGAAAAGGCCTGGCCATATAGCCAAAACTATTAGACCAGACCTTTATAGTGTTAAATGTTACTACTTGGCATCTACCTTAGCAGCAAAAGCTACAAGGTCAACAAGCTTGTTTGAATAACCCCATTCATTGTCATACCATGAAACCAGCTTCACGAAATTATCGTTAAGTGAAATTCCTGCATCAGCGTCGAATATGGATGTTCTTGGATCATGGATGAAGTCTGTTGAAACAACAGCATCTTCTGTGTATCCAAGGATTCCCTTTAATTCATTTTCTGAAGCATGCTTTACAGCAGCCTTGATTTCTTCATAAGTTGCAGCCTTTTCCAGTCTTACTGTAAGGTCAACAACTGATACATTGATTGTAGGTACTCTGAATGACATACCAGTAAGTTTTCCGTTAAGTTCTGGAATTACCTTACCAACTGCCTTAGCAGCTCCTGTGGATGATGGGATGATGTTTGCAGATGCAGCTCTTCCACCTCTCCAGTCCTTCTTTGAAGGTCCATCAACAGTCTTCTGTGTAGCTGTTGTTGAATGAACAGTTGTCATAAGTCCTTCTACGATACCAAACTTGTCATTGATTACCTTAGCAAGAGGTGCAAGACAGTTTGTTGTACAAGAAGCGTTTGAAATTACTGTCATATCACTTGTATACTTATCTTCATTTACACCCATTACGAACATTGGTGCATCTGCTGATGGTGCGGATATGATTATTTTCTTAGCTCCACCCTTTAAATGAGCTTCTGCTTTTTCCTTAGTAGTGTTGATACCAGTACATTCAAGAATATACTCAGCGCCTACACTCTTCCAGTCGATGTCTCCTGCCTGCATTTCTCCGAAAACCTTGATTTTTTCTCCATCTACAATCAGGCTATGGTTTGCTTCGTCAATTTCCACTGATCCTTTGAATCCACCGTGTACGGAATCATACTTGATCATGTAAACCATGTAGTCAAGATCGATAAATGGGTCATTGATACCTACTACTCTAACCTCTTTGTTTTCTAGAGCTGCTCTGAAAGCAAGTCTACCTATTCTACCAAATCCATTTACTCCAACTAATACTTCTGCCATTATTGAATCTCCTCCTAAAATATGTTTATTTATTTAAAACTCATTATATTGAGATTTTAATATCGTTACAATTTTCCTTGCTGCTCCTTCATCTGTGATGAGGACAGCATTTTTATTGTGTAATCTTACGGCTTCAATCGCTTCTGCTTTTGATGAGCCGCCTGTAACAGCAATCATATGCTGCACATCTTTAAAGTCTTCCAGACAAATCCCAACGGAATTGATCTTTCTGATACTTTTTCCTTTTTTCCCGAAATAGGTTCCAAAAGCTTCACCTACAGCGCCGTCTTCAAGAAGAGTACTAATCTCATTCTCCGATAATCCACGTCTCATCGCCATCTTATCAGCTCGACCGATACCTAAAACAAGAATCTGTGACTTCCTGATAAAATCTACAACCTCCTTGATTTCCTTCTCTTTTAAGAGAACCTCTAAGGATTCGTTACTTAAATTATCTGGAACATTCAAGAGTTTGTAATTCGCACCTACCTTTTCTGCCAACGCCGCTACTACATTATTAGACTGAATGTCAATAATCCGACCTAGACTACCTCTTGCAGGAACAATTAAATTATCGCGGAAATCCATCTTCGGGAAGCTGTTGACCATTTCTTTAATGGTACTTCCACCAGTAAGGGCAATTATGTCCTTGTGACGAATCACACTGGATAGATATAAAGCTGCAACATTTCCCAACTCTTTTTTGACATTGGAATCCTTATCCGAGTCTCCTGGAACTACAATTATTTTTTTGTAGCCTAACTCACTCTTTAGAATCATCTCCATCTCGTCTAATCCTTTGATCTGAGAAATGAGCTGTCTGAGATTATTAAGCATTTCAATTCCAATGTCAGTGAGCGTAACACCTGGAATGGAAACATCAATGAAACCCATTGATTTGAAAAAATCCAGATCTCCTCGAACAATTCTCTCTCCCAGTTCAAGTTTCTGAGATAACGTTCTTCTGCCTATGGGCTGATGATTGAAAATGGTTCTTAAGATGTTGTATCTTCTCTCAAGAAGCACGGTTGCCTCAGGAATAATTTTCTGCTGTATCTTAAAGAAACTATTCACCTGATTTCACCCCTTGACTCTTTTGTCCCACTGCATTCAATTTTGTCCCGCATGTATATTATACTCCATGTACATCTATTTTAAAATAGATTTATAGAAAAAAAGAGGTGAATCGTGTTAACAAATCATTAACTATACTATTAAGTTGTTAATATGTAAGGTTTTACAGTGTTTTAAAAAATAAAACAGTTGTACGCAATTTTTCCAGACACATGTGTCCCACTAGCTCAGTACAACTTCAAACATTATTAACATCTGATGGGAACCTCTATGATATAATGAATCATTGGAAAGACGAGACACACCGTTATTGATGTAGTTTTTTCGATGATATATGGAGGTTATTTAAAATGAGTAAAGATATAAATTCCAAGAACCTGAAGACAAAAACCACCATGATAATTTTTGGCGGAACAGGAGATCTGACACACAGAAAACTAATTCCGGCACTTTATCAGTTGCATATAAACGGATTTTTACCAGAAGATTTCTCTACGATTTCAATCGGCAGACGTGATAAAAGCACTGAAGAATATCGCAAAGAGCTTTTATCATCCATAAAGAAGTTCTCATCAAGAAATTTTGAAGAAGAGAGTTTTAACTCCTTCAGCCGGAAAATAAGTTATTTCAGACTTAATTTTGAAGACAAATCCGATTATGATGATCTTCTTAAAGAGCTTCAATCTCGGGACAAGGAAGGTTCTGCTGATAATTATATGTTTTATCTTGCAGTGTCTCCTAACTATTTCGGTGAAATAGTTGAAAATCTTCAAGCGAGCAAAATAAGAGAAAAGAAATCCAACTGGCAGAGACTTGTTATTGAAAAACCATTTGGTCAGGATCTGGACAGCGCCATAAAGCTGAATGATACAATTTCAAAAGTATTTGAAGAAAAGGATATTTATCGTATCGATCACTACGTGGCAAAGGAAATGATCCAGAATATCAACATGCTGCGTTTTCAGAATGCAATTTTCGGTTCCATCTGGAACAAGGACCATATCAGTAACGTTCAGATCACCGTTCTTGAAAAGGAAGGTGTTGGCACCAGAGGAGGTTACTACGATGGCACTGGAGCCTTACGAGATATGGTGCAGAATCATCTCCTTCAGCTTCTTGCGATCACCGCTATGGAGCCCCCAAAGAGTCTTGACACAGATGATGTACGAAACGAGAAAGTGAAAGTATTCAGCTCCCTCAGACCCTTTACCAGTGAAAACCTCGAAGAAAAGCTTATTCTGGCTCAATATGAAGACTATCATTCAGAAGATAAGGTGGATTCAGATTCCACAACTGAAACACTTGTCGCAACCAAGATCTTTATTGATAATGAGCGTTGGGAAGGTGTTCCATTTTATCTTCTCACTGGGAAAAGCCTAAAAAATAAGACCGCTCAGATTACAATAGAATTTAAGCAGAGCAACCGATATCATTACGGAAAAGATTCAGAACCCAATATTCTTGAGATTAAAATCCAGCCAGATGAAGGAATCACGTTGCACCTGAACATTAAAGAACCAGGTGTAGTGGATAAAATATCCATGGTAGAAATGGATTACTGCCAAAGCTGTCTATACCTTTTCAACTCACCAGACTCCTACGAAAAACTGCTTCTTGACGCTATCAGCGGAGATTCCACATTATTCACACGATGGGATGAGCTTCAGCTCACCTGGAAATACGTGGATTCAATCCTCGAAAACGTGAATGGCCATAAGAAATCACTATTGAAATCCTATGGTGTAGGTACGGATGGTCCAGAAGATCTGTCCTCCTTCATCGAATCCGGTGCGAAGCACTGGTGGTATCTGAATAGAGAATACTAACCACTTATTACTATTAATTTAAAAGAGAGTTGCACTGACACCGATGCTCCGGTTTCTGTGCAACTCTTTATTAATCTACACGATTCATTCTACGATCTATTCAGCCAGGTATAAATTCATATAGTCTGCATCATAATATTTACCGTTAATCTTGAAGAACTTCTTATATGTACCGAATTTACTGAATCCGAGTTTTTCATAAAGCCTTATTGCTCGATCATTATCTGACTTCACTTCCAGTGAAATAATTTCGATATCCTTTGATTTTGCAAAACGAATGAGCTCCTTCATCAAGCCCGACCCGACTCCAGAACCCCAATAAGCTTTCATCACACTGACCGCAATTTCTGCGCGATGAGAAATCCTTTCACGCTCACTTCCTTGCAGGCTTGCAACGCCTACTATCTTCTCATTAATGCATGCCAGAATCATGCAGCTTTTTGCAGAAGCATTGATAGCAGCAATGAATTTTTCTTCCTGGATTCTGGTAAATGGTACTCCTTCTGCTCCAAATAGAAGGTTATCTGTTTCACTTCCTACAATTTTCAGATAGTCAAGTATCGCTTCAGCATCCTTGCTCTCAGCATATCGAATTACCAGCTCATCATTCATCCTCAATATTCCCTCCATTTTGTTTGATCAACCCATGAATCAAAGTATTACTCCGATTCTCATTTTCCATTCCTATAAAAAAAGACAAGCGAATTACTTCACTCATCTTCTTTCGTTCTATGATTTAATTCAAAGTGAGTTCCGGTAATGCTGTAGTTGTAATGATCGGATCCCCATTAACGTACCGGAAAGTACCAAAATCGTATCTGTAAGTGAATCCGAGTTTGTCTTTCAGGATAACTGAGAACTGTATAGTATCCAGTTCTTTGGCTTCTATTTTGAAATCTTTAACATTACTCTCGTAGACCATGTTGTCAGGATATTTGACATCGGATATTTCCAGTGGCTTCTTCTCCAGCACTATACCGTTTTTTTCCACCACCATATCAGAACGAACAAACTCGATACTGTTGTTCGTGGAAAACACGACTTCAGCATCGTAGGAAGCTGTAAGTTCATAAGTATCCTTGTTATAATTGGATGTAAAATCCAGCAAATTGAATGCTGTATCTGCAATGTACTTTTTATAGATTTCATCTTCATCCACAAGATTTTCAAGTCTCTTCTCACCGTACTTCTCTACCATAAGATCTACGCGTATTGGTTCAAGCACATTGATTTCCTGATCCACCGTGTAGGTGGTATCATTCAGCAGATGAGCCTCCAGAAGAACCGCTTCCTCATCTCCTACTTCCAGAGCCGCATAGACTTTAGACGTGGAATCCATAGATTTCAACTTGAAATCTATATGAAGCATGGCAAGTTTCTTCTCGCCATCAATGAGATCTGATACGGTCCAATTCACATCTGCTAAAATAGTTTCGACATGCCCCCCATTTTCTACTGCTTCCGCAACAGCATTGTCGATATTATTTTCAAGATATTGTAGTCGATTCGAGTTCAGAATAACATCCTTGTTTACCTGATTCACTTCCGAAACAAGATAAACATTTAATAATATGGAGAATATCAAAAACAAAGACATCGCTGCCAGAGCTTTCTTAATCACTTCTCCTGCCCCCTTTACCCCATCATCATATAGTTGTTTGGGTTTTACTGTCATAGTTTTTCTATACTTATTAGATTATACAATATTTCTTAGTGACATCAAAGCAATTTTTTCATTGTTGTTTAATAAGCCACAGTCACTCTCTGATTTTCAATCGTCTCATCTTTGATCAGGTCTACCACAGCTGATGCAAAGTCTTCTGCCGTAATATAGGATCTTCCCTCACTGTCTTGCAGCAATAAATCATCGGTACCGAATCTGTAGTTTCCTAATTTTTCATCAGGTTCTATGATTTCAGGTGGAGTGATGTTGATCCAGTTGAACTTCTTTCCTTGAAGGTTCTTGTATATATCCAGTGCTCTACTATGAATTTCCGAAATCGGCTTTATCGATTCCGGGAAATCTTCTCTATCCATTAGTCTTCTGCCATCTGGCAGTAAGAGGCTTCCTGCACCACCGATAGTGATCAGTTTTTTAACCGCAGCTTTTTCAGCGATTTTAATCAGATTTTCAGTTGCTGTCAGAAAGCTTTCCAGATCTTCAGGATCAGGACTGATTGCACTGATCAGCACATCATTCTCCAGTGCCAGAACATGTCCCGCTACAACCTTTTCATTCATGATATCACCATCACAGGCAATAATCTGAGGACTTCCCGGTAATTCAAAGGGATGTCTTGAAACTGCTGTAATGACATAACTTCTTTCAATAAGTTCCATAAGTATCCTTGAGCCAATCATACCTGTGGCTCCAATAATAGCTATTTTTTTCATAATTCCTCCTAATGTCCCATCGGACTCTGTGATAACAATTCTCAATTACATTCTAGACTGAAGGTTCACTTTTGTAAACCTGAAAAAAACATGCAAAGAATATCTTCCTTGCATGTCTATTACACTTATTCCATTTCACCTAAATATTTTTCACAGGAAATTGCTGCTACAGCACCATCAGATGCTGCCGTGATTACCTGTCTTATTGTAGTCTCACGGATATCTCCGGCTGCAAAGACACCAGGAACATCTGTCTTCATGTATACATCTGTGATGATTTCGCCAAATGCATTCATATTGACTTTACCCTTGAAGATCTCGGATATTGGCTCATATCCGACAAAAACAAATACACCTTCTGTCATAAAATCACTGACTTTTTCTGTAATCACATTTTTGACTTTAAGTCCCGTAAGTAGACCGTTTTCTTCCAATGCTTCCTCAACAACAGAATCAAGCAGGAATTCAATCTTCGGGTTGGCCTTTGTTTTTTCAACAAGATACGGAGCCGCTCTGAAGCCTTGACGCCTATGGATGATTGTAACCTTTGATGCAAATTTCGTTAGATAAAGCGCCTCCTGTAGAGCTGAGTCTCCTCCGCCGATGACTGCAATCGGAAGATCTGTGTAGAAATCAGCATCGCAGGTAGCACAGTAAGAGACACCTCTGCCTCTCAGTTCAACTTCACCTTTAAACCCGATCATTCTAGGCTGTGCGCCTGTAGCAATGATCACAGTTTTAGCCAAGTGTTCACCTTTATTGGTTATAATTTTTTTGACTTTATCTGATAATTCAACTTCTACTATATCTTCTTTAATAAATTTAGTTTTGAAATGTTCAGCTTGCTTTCTCATCTTCTCTGAAAGCTGAGGACCTGTTATCCCAAGATCTGTTCCAGGATAATTATCGACTTCGTACGTTGTTGCAACCTGACCGCCATAAGTAGCTTTTTCAATGAGTAACGTATCCAGCTTTCCTCTTCCTGCATATAATCCTGCTGAAAGCCCTGCTGGACCTCCTCCTAATATAATCGTTTCATAAATATGTGACATGATTACCTCCCTATGGTTATTCAAATCTAATCATAATATAGAATGAAAGTAAATTCCATACCATAATTAATATAATATACCCAAAGGAGGTATTTGTAAATACATTGCACGCAATTTAATTGATTGCTTTTCATATTTCCCATGAAATCAGAAAAGAGAGCTCTCGCTCTCTTTTCCTCTATTTGGAGTGAATAAGAATAACGCATAGTTAAGCACTTAGTATGAAAACACCTACCAGTTTCGGACCTGCATGTACACCAAGAACACATCCGACTTCAATTTCATGGCTTCCGATTTCATTCTTCTTCAGATGATCAATCACAGCTCTGTTCATATCACTGTCCAGAGAATTGATTACAACAACTTTTGAGTCTTTTTTCCTTGGTGTATTATCAATGAATGATAGCAGAGATTTTTGCGCTTTCTTTGAACCTCTCGCTTTATCCACCATTTCCAGTTTACCTTCTTTTATGGATATGAGTGGTTTAATTCCAAGGAATCCGCCGATTGCACCTACAGATTTAGGAACTCTTCCACCTTTTACCAGGTACTCCATGGTATCAAAAGTCACAAGTACCTTTACTTTTTCAGTCGTCTCTTTTATTTTCGCCACAACCTCATCAAATGACTTTCCTGCATGTATCATTTCACCGGCTTCCACTAATGCTAGAAAAATTACTCCTGACACACCTTTTGAATCTAAAATTGTGATGTCATCACTATCTAGCATATCTTTTGCAATCTCTGCTGACTGGATTGTGCCTGATAATGTAGCTGCTACATGAAGAGAGATAATCTTGTACCCCTCATCAAGATATTTCTTATATACATCATGAAATTCATGAGGATTCACCTGACTGGTAGTAGGGAATGCACTTCCTTCTTTCACCCCATGATACATTTCACTCAAGGTTATGGATTCACCATACTTAAAGGATTGGTCCCCAATATGCACGCTTAAAGGTAACACATGAATGTCATATTTTTCTATAAGTTCCTGAGTTAAATCACAGGTGCTGTCTGTGATGAGTTTGATCTTTTCCATAATCAAGTACCTCGCTTTATTGTTCATTTTCTATTTTGAATATAATTTCTATTCTCTATCAATAGAATTATTTCTAATAATAAAAGTATACTTGAAACACTTTGATTGTCAAAATACCCCTCAAGAAACTAAGAAAATTTTAAGATTCATACTTCTCTCAGTATTTTAGTGTAACCTGCTCTCTCCATTATTCTCTCCATGAATACAGCTAGAACCGCATTCAGTATGGATGTGGGAAGTACGATTCCAATAAACAGATCTACAAAGGAAATTGGTGCACCACTTATGGATAATCCGACTGACAAAAAGATTGCCCCGCTGAGAATTGTGCCTATTAGTGCTATCACACTGACCTTGATCACATTAGGCAATCGCTGACCCATATTTTTATACACGAGGAATACCAGGGAACCTGTAATAACCTTATCGACCATATTCGCAATCTGTCCACCAGGAAAGGTAGTGGTAAGTGCTGATATTATACCGCAGACCAAGGCTACCGCTATGGCTTCACGGTAACTATCCATCATAAATATTGAAAAGAACATCATAACCAAAAGAAAGTCCATCTTCATCCCTCCTAAAAACGGGATCCCGGGAACGATCTGGTGAAGGATATAACCTACAGCGATCAGTATTGCAGAAAGGGTCATTTTTTTTACATTCATTTTATTCATTCCTTTCAAAATAAAAGTGTTCTTGCAACATTTCTCCTTTGCTTTCCTTCACCACATGCCAATCCCTCCTCTACTATTAATTATTGAACGCAAAAAAAGACCCCACCCCTTACAGGGCGAAGTCACTCGCGTTGCCACCTGATTTCACGTACAGAAAATACGCATCTCATTTTCGGACACTAACATATCCTATCCCTTTTTACGGAAGGCTCCCGTCAGATACTACTCCCCCTATGGGTTTCGCTCCACCTCTCGAAGGTCCATTCAACAGAAAATGTTCTATGGAAGTCTCACCTTTCTTCCACTCTCTTTGAAAACATACTTAAGTTTACTCTTCCTTGTCCTAGAGTTTTAGTATTTTCATAATTATACTTCAACCTATACATCATTACAATACTAAATCTGCTATGTAATATAATATTTTTTCTGTTCTTTCTTGGGATTTTAAGTAGCTCATCATTTTCTATAACATTGTATAAAGAAAAAAGATGCTTCTTATATCGAAGCACCTTTTCTTTATCTTATCTTTGAGATTTATCGTAAGGAATACCTTCCGCTTTAGGTGCTCTGGACTTTTTGGATGTAAAGGCCAGCACAACCATCGTAGCCAGGTAAGGTAACATTTTATAGTATGTCTGATTGATTCCTAAATTACTTAGGAATGGGATCAGTGATACCGAATAAGCCAGTGTTCTTAAAAAAGCAAAGAATACTGCAGCCCAGAAAATTCTAAGTGGCTTCCACTGTCCAAAGATCATGACAGCAAGCGCTAAGAATCCGAAACCTGCAACACCTGTATGGCCATTGACATTTCCATCCATGACACCTACTGCGTAGAAGAATCCACCGACTCCACCTAAGACACCAGATAAACTTACACCTGCATATCTCATTTTGTATACATTGATTCCCACAGAATCAGCTGCATGTGGATGCTCACCGCAAGCTCTTAGTCTTAATCCGAATCTTGTCTTGTAGAAAACGACTGTAACTATCAGTAGTATCAATAATCCAATATACACGGTAAGGTAGGTTCTTTGGAAGAACAACGGTCCTAGAACGGGAATCTGTCCAAGAACAGGTACTTCTCGAATATAGAAACTTTTATTCGTAGTTATACCATCAGAGTTGAAGAACATTTTTGAAAACAGAAGGATGATTGCAGGAATCAGCATATTCAGCGATGTACCTGTAATCGTCTGATTTGCTTTCATAGTAACTGCAGCGAATGATAACAGCAGCGAATAGATTAATCCTGAAACTGCCGCTACAACCATACCGAGTAAAAGGATTGTCTGCGGTCCCATGTTTGAGTCTTGAACAAAGTATACAAACAGGGCACCAAAGAATGCTCCGAAAAGCATGATTCCTTCAAGAGCAATATTGATTACACCACTACGTTCACTGAACATTCCACCTAACGCAACGAGCAATAAAGGAATTGCAACAGGAAGCATATTCTGAATCAGATAATATAAAGTATCCATTACTTCTTAGCCTCCTTCGTCTCACTAGATGCATCTTTATCTCCAATGCTTTTCGCCTCAGAAATACCGCTCTTCTTCTCTCTTCTTGCTCTGATGAAATTTCCAGCTGCAGCATTCATGATCATCGCAAATGCCGAGAAATAAATAATAACAGCAATTACTACGTCTATGATTTCAGGCTTGAAGCCATGAAGGCTGGCAAGTGTTCCACCTCTTTGGATATGTGAGATGAATACTGAAGAGAAAATAACCCCGATCGGATGAGCATTTCCAAGAAGTGCTACAGCAATACCATTAAATCCATTGGCAGCAATGACATTTATCGGTTCATAAGTCATACTGCTTCCTGTAATTGCTGAAGGGGCAAGAATAGCAAAGGCACCGCCTAAACCAGCAAGACCGCCCGCAATAACCATGGTCAAAATGATATTTCTTTTTCCTTTCATACCAGCATAATCTGCAGCGGTCTTGTTGAATCCAGTCGCTTTCAGTTCATAACCGAAAGTGGTTTTCTGCAATACAATATAGAGGATAATACCTATAACGAGGGCTAAGACTATACCGAAATTGACATTTGACCCGGAAATGCCCAATGCTGGAATCTGTACACTGACAGGCAGATATTTTGTTCTTGTCATTGCAGAAACATACATGTTGCTGTTCCCCTGAATCAGCATATCCACCAGGTACATGCCAATGTAGTTAAACATGATGGAAGTGATGACTTCGTTCACATTAAGAAGTGCTTTGAATATACCTGGGATGAATCCCCAGATCATTCCTCCGACCATTCCCGCCAGTATAGCCACAACCCAATGAATTCCTTTTGGCAGATCCCACATGAATCCGACATACAAGGCAAAATACATACCCATGGTGTATTGTCCTGAAGCACCAATATTAAAGAGGCCCATCTTGAAGGCGAAGCCCACAGCAAGTCCTGTCATGAGTATCGGTGTTGCGAAATAAAAGACATCTCCTATTCTGCTCAGTCCACCTAATAAAACGCTGTTGAAGCCTTTCATTGCATTGGATGGATCAGCCACAAGCATAACAATAAATCCTACAATCAGCCCCAGCGCAATGGCTAGCAATGCTGCCGTAAATCCAGAGAACCCCTTGCTTTGGGTAATGCTTTTTATATTAAATCCATTCTTCTTCGAATCATTATTCTGCATGGTTAATCTCCTTTACGGTATTACGTTTAGCACCTGACATGTATAGACCAAGTTCTTCAACAGTTGTGACTTTAGGATCAAGTTCACCAACTATTTCTCCTTCATACATGACAAGAATTCTATCACTGACATCCATAACTTCATCAAGTTCGAGTGAAACGAGCAGCACAGCTTTTCCTGCATCTCTTCTTTCAATCAATTGTTTATGGATATATTCAATGGCACCGACATCGAGTCCTCTTGTAGGCTGAACCGCTACTAGAAGCTCATGCTTCTTATCGATTTCTCTAGCAAGAATCGCTTTCTGCTGATTACCACCAGACATACTTCTTACCATAGTAACTGGTCCCTGTCCGCTACGAACATCAAATTTCTTCACGAGTCCTTCAGTATACTTTCTCATGGCATCAAATCTCAGGAATCCATTTTTCTGAAATTCAGGTTCCCAGTATCTCTGAAGAATCATATTCTCTTCTAAGGAGTAATCAAGAACCAGTCCATGCTTATGTCGATCCTCAGGGATATGACTCATACCGGCTTTGGAACGTTCTCTTATGGAAGCTTTACTGATATCTTTTCCTGCCAGAGTAATGGTTCCTTCCGACATTTTTTCCAGACCTGTAAGTGCTGAAATAAATTCAGTCTGGCCATTACCGTCAATACCTGCAAGACAAACAATCTCTCCTGCACGAACATCAAAAGAAACATTTTTCACTGAATTATTCTTATGAATTTTACTTGGAACCGTCACATTTCTCACCGAGAGAACTACATCCTTTGGTTCTGCTTGGTTTTTATCAACTGTAAAGCTGATATCTCGTCCAACCATCATCTTTGAAAGCTCTTCTTTCGTTGTTTCTTTTACATTAACCGTTCCGATTAGTTTACCTTTACGTAGAACAGTACACCTGTCAGCTACCTGCATGATTTCATTAAGCTTATGTGTTATAAATAAAATTGACTTTCCTTCATCTGCGAAGCCACGCATGATTTCTAGTATTTCTTCAATTTCCTGCGGAGTAAGAACTGCTGTCGGTTCGTCAAAGATCAGAATCTCGTTATCTCTATAAAGCATTTTAAGAATTTCCACTCTCTGCTGCATCCCTACAGAAATATTCTCAATCACTGCATCAGGACTAACCTTTAATCCGTATCTCTCACTCAATTCAATAACTTTTTTTCTCGCTTCACTTTTTTCTAAAAAGCCCATTTTATTTGGCTCTACACCTAAAATGATGTTCTCCAGGACAGTAAAAATTTCCACCAGCTTGAAATGCTGATGTACCATACCGATTCCTAAAGCATTTGCATCATTTGGATTATTGATCTTCACAACTTGTCCGTTTTTTCTGATTTCACCCTTTTCAGCCTGATAAAGCCCAAAGAGCACGCTCATCAGAGTAGATTTTCCTGCACCATTTTCTCCAAGAAGTGCATGAACTTCTCCTCTCTTTAAGTTCAGTGTTATATTGTCGTTCGCGATAATACCGGGGAATTCTTTTGTTATATTCACCATTTCAATAATATAATTATCCACTTTAACCTCTTCTTATCACTTTATTTCTTAGTTGGAAAATGGGGGAAAACTCTCGCCTTCCCCCATTAAAACTCATACTAGTATGAGGATTGTCCATAATATCAGAATGATTCTGATTATCTTACAGAAACCGCAACCTTGCTTAATCCAAGATTAGATGTAAGCTCTTCTGCTGTAGCATATCCATTGGCATCTGCTACTTCAAAAGTTCTAACAAGTTCAACGCTTCCATCAGTTAATGTAGCAAATACTGTATCATATGCAGCCTTGTCGAAAGATTCAAATCTGTCGAAAGCATCTGCACCTTCTTCTCCAATAACTTCTGTTGGAAGACCAACACCGTCATTAGCAGCATTGAAGTATGTAGTTTTAGCTGAATATGTATCCCAGCTATCTGATTTGTATATGGATTCAAGTACTGCAACAACTGAAGCTGCAAGACCCTTTGTAGCGGATGTGATTACAGTTTCGCTGTCATATCTCTGGTCAACGTCAACGCCGATAACCTTACCATCAGACTCAGCTGCAGCAGACATTACGCTCTTACCAACAGCTCCACCAGCAGCAAATATGACTTCAGCACCTTCCTGGAACATTGTCTTTGCAGTAGCTTTGTTGTTATCAGTTTCTTCAAAGTTACCTGTGTAGTGGTATGTCACTTCTACAGCGCCATCACTAAGTCCAAGTTCTGCAGCCGCAGCTTCAGCACCCTGAAGGTATCCGTATCCGAATGCCTGAACAGCAGGAACGGCCATACCGCCCATGTATCCTAGCTTAGTCATTCCATCCATAACTGCAGCATAACCAGCAAGGTATCCTGATTCTTCTTCAGAGTACATTACACTAGCAACGTTTTCCTTAGTTTCAAATGTTGCATAGTCAGCTGTATGAGGAGCACCATCAAGTAGAATGAACTTCACTTCTGGGTACTTTGTCTGAGCTTCAAAAATTGGAACCTCAAATAAGAATCCAGGTGTAACGATAACCTTTGCTCCACCAGTTACAGCTAAATCAATAGCAGCAAGGTAGCCGGCATCAGAAGCTTCTTCTGGCTTATAGTACTTATGAGTGATGTTTTCTGCTTCTGCAAATTCAACAACACCTTCCCAAGCACCTTGATTGAATGATTTGTCATCAATATTTCCCTTGTCGGTGATCAGTGCAATCTCAAAGCCGTCAGCTTCCGCTTCTCCTTCGTTTTCGGACGCACAACCAGCAAGGACCATACCAACCATCATGATTGACATTAGAATAGCAAGCATTTTTTTCATTAAAAAACCCTCCAAATAATTCGTTCGACTTTCATCGTTGAATTTATTATATCTTTTTTACCACAAAATCACAACTATTATTACTCTACAAAAGGCCTATTGTACGTGTTTTTTCGTAATATGCTGAGTCTCAACGTAAATATGTTCACAAAAATCACACCGTTTACACTTAGAATCAAAAAATTGGTTTCAATTTCCATTGAAAACCAATTTTTTGATTAATATATGCTATTTTCATAATATTCATTTCATATGAGGATATCCAAGTTGCCTGAGCGCTTCATATGCCACGATGGCCACTGTATTTGAAAGATTGAGGCTTCGAGTACTACTTTCAGCCATTGGAACCCTGAACAGATTCTCCCGGTTCTCTTCCATGATATATTCAGGAAGTCCACTGGACTCTCTGCCGAAAACGATGAAAACATCCTCTTCGAATTCAATTTCAGAATGATTCTTAGTCCCTTTCGTACTGGAGAAATAGAACTTACTGTCTTTATACTTTTCTCTGAGTTCTTCATAGCTTCCATATAGAGACACATCCAGTTCTTTCCAATAATCCAATCCGGCTCTTGATACAGTTTTATCACTGATGGAAAACCCCATAGGACCTATCAGATGAAGTTTTGCATTGGTCAGAACACACGTCCTTCCGATATTTCCAGTATTCTGGGGAATTTCAGGCCTGAAAAGTACAATGTTAATCATTTTCTATCCCTCATTCAATACTAATTTTTCAATCATTGTCGCAACACCGTCATTTATGTTTGTTTCCGTTACATACTTGGCTGCATCTATGACACTTTTCATCGCATTTCCCATAGCTACCGGCATTCCAACTACTTTCAGCATGGATAAGTCATTCTCACTGTCACCGATGGCAATGATTTCATCCGGATGAATGCCCTTTGCTTTTGCAAGAGCTAGTACGCCTAACCCTTTATCTGCAAGATACGAAGTGAATTCAAGATTATCAGTCCCTGAACTTACAACCTTAATGCGCTTGTTTTTACTTATGCTCTCTCTGATTGCAGAAATCAGTCCCTGTTTCGGAAAAACAATTCCTTTTTGTATGGCATTTCCGGCTTCACCGATGAGACTTTCTATAGTGAATTCATCATTGAGATACTTGATCAGAATTCTCCTGTTTTCAGGTAGCGTTTTACTCATCGCTTCGTATCTGCCTACATAATCGCGGTATTCTGAGATATACATCGTTCCGCGATTGTACCAGTTTATTTTTGTGTCATATTGTTCGAGAATATCCTGTATGAGAAGCACATCTGAACCACTTAAGTTCTCTTCATAATATACCTTCTTGCCGTCTCTTTCACTGACATATGCGCCATTAGATGAAACTATGGGATCTTCTAGTCCTAGCTCATCAGAATACATCAATGCGCTTTTATGCATTCTGCCCGTACTCAGTGCGATTATCAGCCCTTTTTCTTTCGCTTTGGAAATGGCTTCTGCCACTCTTTTAGAGACTGTCATATCAGGTCTTATGAGGGTTCCGTCGATGTCTATACAAATCATTTTATACATGTGCTATTCTCCTTACTTCTTCTTCCTACCAATCTTAACATACTAAAGAATAAACTTTTTGATGAACGTGAAGACTGGACCGCGGTATCCCCTGACGATACCGTATACATCTTCATATAACTCTCGTCTGCTGTTAAAATCTCCCGTTTCACCACTGTATTCTTCTTTATATACTTCTTCAACAAGTTTTGTATAATTCTCTCTTAGTTCGTCATCCTTGATTCTATCCGCCATTTCAAGATAAGTCTCTCCCTGTTTCCTGGAATAGTACATAAAGCTTAATCCACGATTCAGTTCTTTGAAATAAGGTTTGAGTGATTCACTCTTCATCATCCGCTCAACCTTTTGTTTTCTATAAGCCACGCGTGATAAGACACCTGCGATGAGAACACCGAGTATGCTGAAGAAGATATTTCTTGAAACTCGCTGCTGCTTCTCTGCTGGAGTTTCTTCTACTTCATCATCCGGTAAAGGGGTATCAGGATTCTCTTCTTCCTGTGTTGGTGTTTCAGGATTCTCTTCTGACCCTTCTCCTTCTTCAGGTGTTTCTTCAGGCTCTTCAGTAAAAATCAGTTCTCTTGGCGTGCCAGTCGCATCAAAAATCTTCCATATATCATTTTCTTCATCTATCAGAACTTCTGTCCAGGCATGTGCATCACTATTTCTTACGACATACCGCCCATCGTCCATTTCATCCGCCATTTTGAATCCTTCCACATATCGGGTAGGAACACCAGCAATTCTTAACATGTTTGTGAGGGCTGTACCGAAATAGACACAGTATCCTTCCGGATTCTCGAAAAGAAAATAATCCACAAAATCTTGTCCTTCAGGAAGATCTCCAGGTTCCAGTGTGTAAGTATAGTTTGTTTTCAGGTACTCCGTAAGTGCCACTGCCTTTTCATGATTACTCATGGCTGGATCGACGATTTCAAATACAAGTTCTGTCGTTCTTGGCGTCAATGTATCTGATAAAGCAAGATATTCCGCATAATTAGCAAGAAACGCTTCATCCCGAACAGATGCGCTGTTCAAATCCACAAGATGACTGGAAATCAGTTCCTCATTGAAGTAAGTCAAGTAGTAATCGTTGTTTACCGTTTTGTTGCTCGTGAAAGCATCATACTTATCATCATAGAAAAGTAAGGCCAGATTGTTCGAAAAAGCCATATCACGTGTATATATGCTGTTAAAGAGATGTGAGGTCATTTCCCTGACCGGTCTGATCTCCAGAAGATTCAGCTCATCATTTCGAGTGACTTCCTCGTAATAATTGAGTTTTTCTTCTGCTATTGTACTTGTCTCCACATAATCCCTGAACTCTTTTGTCCATCTGTCGCCAAGATAATTGACCTTCACGCTGCCTCTAAGATAGATAGGACCGTCTCCAATCCCGTAGAGCACCTCTTCTTCGTTGATGATGATATCTCCTCCAAGAACACTTTCAGAGTCATTATACCCTGACATGGATATACTGAAAGGATCTTCAATGTTCCTTCCATTGATGGAGTTTTGCGTCACAACCTGACCGTTAAAGTAACTCCATAATCTGTCAGAATAGATCCCCTTTGCTTCAATATCTATGAACAAGGAGGAAATTGTAATGATGACTGTAAATATGAGAGCCTGCATCAGTCGTTTGTTCCTGTTCACTTTCAGGATTTTCACTTCGTGGTCGTATAGTGTTGACCGATAAAAGAGAATGCTGAAAGCCCAGACTGGAACGAAAAACCTTACATATTCATAAGAATTGTTATAGTAGTCTACAATCCAAAGAAAAAGAATCAGTCCCATATCCAGGATGACCATATTATATGGGAAAATATATAGCGTTGCAGCTAATATGCTTCCTCCCAGAACCATCACCAGTTTCATCGTATTCAGGAAGTTCTCGAACTGAATGTCTTCACCCTTCATAATGGTACTGTTGATGATGCTTATATCATCAGGAATTGCGTAAACATCGATGGTCTTGATTCTATAATATAGTATGTAGATACTTGTAATCATAAGGAAGAAAAATCCAAGTTTATACCATATATTTTCTCCTTTAAACAGACCAATTAAGCCTAACACAGCTGTAATAGGCAGGAATGCAAATATCCAGATTTTACCATACTCGAATCCCTGGATATAATATGCACTTTCCATGACCATCGCCATAATGATCATGTTGATAAAAATCATTGTAAGGGGGATGATCAGATTTTTCATTTTACTCATATTATCCACCTATATATTTCATGGAAATACCCTCTTGTTCAGACTCTATTTTGCGATCGTCCTCCACTGCAAACCAGGTAATCCTATTGTAACGGTCTTTCATTTTAATGACTACTTTCATGAGATTAGGACTTCGATTTCCAGTGAACAGAATGATTGAAGATGCTCCCTGGAACACTTCTGTCTTTTCGCTCATGAAGTCCTGCATAGGCTTGTTCCCGTTGGAATCATGTTCTACCATGAATTCCACCAGTGCATCATGCTGCTGCATTCTTCTCATGTCAAATTCTTTTCGTTCAAGACCATTTATGATCACCTTATGTTCTCTTCCTTCTTTAAGGAGAAGATGAGATACAGCCAAAGCCTCTGCTATGAGCATCTCTTCTTTGGCTCCATCATCATCCAGCTTATAGATGCTTTCATTCATATCGATAATGAGAAGATAATCTATCCCTTTTGATCGTTCACCCAATCGAACGTATAGTTGACCGTGTTTTGCAGATACTTTCCAGTTTATTCTTTTCAAGCTGTCACCAGTCTGATATCTTCGCATTTCTCGGGTCACGTAAGGATCTTCTATGGGTGAAGAAGACTGCCTCACTCCTTCATTCCCCACCCCTACTTCAAATTCAGCAGGTTTCAGGATTCTTGTTTTAGGATAAACACGCACATTCTCCTTCAGCAATGATTTATGTATAGTGAAGATGTTAAAAAAGTCTCTGATTTCAATGCTTAAATGATCGAATTCATAGATTCCCCTCTTCGGAAAATAGAAATTGAACATGACCTGGGCTTTACTTTTACTGTTCACACTTCTTGTTTCGATTTCAGTATAATCATTAATGGCAGTCACAAATGATAAAAAGAGTCTTGAATCATTAAAAATCTGCAGATTCAGTTTCGCCGTTTCAAATACTTCATAACGATCTTTCATAGCTGTAAGCTTACCTGAGACTTTGAAAGAGAAGAGAAGAATTGAAAGCAATGCAAGCACAAACATGCTAAGGAAAATGAAATAGAGGGATGTAAATACAATCCCCCCGATGGTATAGTAAAGAACTATGGAAATCAGAAAGCCGATGATAAATCTAAAATCTATTTTCATTTTCAGCCATCCATTCTAGGCGGCTCAACCGTTGAAATCATGACTTGAAGTGCTTCAAATGCGTTACTTCCCTGACCTCTTGCGTAGGAGGATAGAATCAGCCTATGCGCTAGGACCATTCCCGCATTTTCCTTCACATCTTCTGGAATCACATAATTTCTTCCCTTCATGAGCGCTGTAGCCTGACTTATTCTCATTAAGGCGATAGAGGCTCTTGGACTTGCACCAAGTGTGAAGAGTTTACTCTCTCTTGTTTCTTTCACTATATCCACGATATATTTATAGATTTCTTCCGAAACCATCACTTGTCTTGTTTTCTGCTGAAGCATCATGACATCCTCTATGGTGGCAACAGGATTGAGTTTGTCTATCGGCACTTCTTCTCTGAAATTTCTTAGAATCGTTACCTCATCTTCCTGCGTGGGATATCCGATTTTTATTCTTATCATGAAACGATCCAGCTGAGCCTCAGGAAGATTAAAGGTCCCTTCATATTCGATCGGATTCTGTGTTGCCATGACAAAAAATGGTTTTTCCAGCATATAGCTCTTTGTCCCTTCGGAAACCTGATATTCTTCCATGACTTCTAGAAGAGCTGCCTGTGTTTTGGGTGAAGTTCTGTTGATTTCATCCGCAAGAACAATGTTGGCAAATATCGGACCTTTTCTGAATTCAAAACTCATATCTCTCTGGTTGTATATGGAAACGCCTAAAATATCAGAAGGAAGCAGATCCGGAGTGAACTGTATTCTTGAATAGGATAGATTGAGGCTTTTTGCCAAAGCTTTAACCAGCGTCGTTTTTCCGATTCCAGGAATGTCTTCTATGAGGATGTGCCCTCCTGCAAGAATTCCCTTCAGAATATTTTTCACTACGCTGTTCTTTCCAATAATCACTTTCTCTATATTTTCTTCAATTCTTTTTACATATTCCATTTTAAAAACCGCTCCTTATGCTTCACTTAATCTATCTCACTGCTAAATCAGCTTTTATCTAGCATTATTTTATCATATATCCCAAGGAAAATAAGAATTTATGCTTATATTGCTTAATTTTTAAAAAAATGGACTCACCATGTGGTGAATCCATTTTACTAGTATGATTAAAACTACATCATCAGATTTATTCTTATGGAGTTACACCTGCTGGATCCACTGGTTCTACAGGAGTTGGTTCAGGTGCTGCTGGTGGTGTTACTGGTGTTGGTGCTGGAGCTGGTGTTGGTGCTGGTTTTGGCTTTGTTCCAACAAGAACAACCTTATCCACTTTTTTGTATGTATCCTGTGAAATCACTTCAGTTTTAACAACTTTTCCATCCTTGATGGTCTGCTTGTATGTTTTTGAAGTATATCCTGTTACAGGTTTGAACTCAATCTCTGTCTCTCCAACAAACTTGGTCGGATCTTCTTTTTCTATGGTCTTTGGTTGAATGACAGAAGTCGTTTCGCTGAAGATCTTGTAGGTATATCCGCCCATATCAGCCTTATGTCCATAAACAGCTATCGTCAAGTTGCTGTTGTCACCATAAGCTGAAATATAAATTGGATTTGCATAGGTGTTTGTAAATTTAAGATCAAGAGATGACCCATAAACCACTGCATCCATTCCTGGTTTTAAATAGGATACTGCCATGGAGTGGTTCCTTCTCTGTGCGATCTCAAGATTACTGTGAAGGGCTGCCTGGTAGAGTGTACTTGATACCTGGCAAAGTCCTCCTCCAATTCCTTCTTCAACTTTGTTTCCTACAAATACACCAGCGTTCTGGAATCCAGCCGCTGCAGTAACAGGTCCTACTTCTGCATTATAGCTGAATGTTTCACCTGGCATGATTACAGCTCCATTGATTTTAGATGCCGCTAATCCTACATTGTATTTTCTTCCTGCAGCAGAGGAAGAATAGTTTGTTGTATATACTGACAGCTGACTGTCTATATTCGCTAATGCCTCTGATGTTATTTCAGGCTGTGATACAACGATGTCTGCTTCAATGACTGCATCAGGATTCAGCTCATTTATTGCATCCTGAAGATCTTTCATGAGTTTTTCTTCATCCACAATACGCCCTTCAGCATGTTGACCGATTGTAAAACTGCCACCACTTCTTGTAATTGTGGCGTTCTTCGCATTCTGATTCACTGCAGTGGCCACTTTCTTGACAAATTCAGAGATTTTCTCTTCGTTATGACCAAAAGAAAGACTTAACTCCTCAGCCTTAGGGCTGTGAATTCTAGAAAGCTTCTCTTCATCAGATAGGTTTTTCCCTAGTTTTATAGCTTCACCAGCCAACGTATCCGAGTCTACCACGATTTCAAGTTCTGCCAGTGTCAGCGGAAATACCTGTTCTTTTGCACTGACGCTAAGTGTATATTCTTTAAGTTTGTCTGAAACCTCTGTATCAAGAAGATTCTTCGCTTCTTCCTTCGTCTTGCCGGATAAGTCAGTACCCATGACACTGACGCCTGGATATACCTTATCGTTCCATGAATTAATTATTTTCTTGTCTTGTTCATTCTGCATACTTTCGGCTAGCATTTTTGCTTCAGAGACAATAGTCTCAGCCATCTGTTTCTCTTTCTCGACTGCATATCCTCTGTAGGTGACTGCACCTGCACCGGATAAAGCGATTAATAGAATTATTGCCATTATTGATTTTCTCTTCATATTTTCCGGTAAATAAATTACCCTACCCTCCCATATCTATTGCGATTTTTCTCCGTCCAATTTAACATACACACATTATAACATGAGATATATTGTAAAATCTCACAAAACTGTTACAAAAGTCAGGTTAATAATTTCAATTTACTATGAACCTCAACTAATAATTATTATCCTTTATATCATACTTGATAAATCTTCACAAGTAAATCGAGAAAACAAACTTAACAATCTGATTTCTCATCAATGATTATGGAATCACCATAGCCACTAATAGCCACTTGTCATAAAGAATGTTGAAGCTATTCTATACAGATTTTCAATTTTAAGATAATATGAAAACATACTACACAAGGAGGGATCTCATGTCATTTGAACAGAATATCACTAAAACACTCACAAGCCTGATTGAAATCAACAGCCCTACAGGGTATCACAGAGAAGTTATGGACTATATCAGAAAAGAACTGGATGAGTCAGAAATTGAATACAAAGAAACTGTCAAAGGTGCTATTTTAGCCACTCTAAAGGGTGAAAGTGAAGAAGGAAGACTCTTCTCCGCTCACGTAGATACTTTAGGTGCCATGGTCAAATCCATTAAAAGCAAGGGATCTCTTGAATTCACACTGCTTGGCGGATATATGTATAACACCTTGGAATCAGAGAACTGCTGGATCAGAACATCAGCTGGAAAGCTTATAAGTGGAACTGTACAGACAATCAAGCCTTCCGTTCATATTGATGGAGGGGAAGCACGATCACTTGAGAGAAAACAGCAGACCATGGAAGTGATCATAGATGAGAAAGTCAGTGGAACGGATGATGTAAGCGCACTGGGCATTCGCGTAGGAGATTTCATCTTCATCGAACCCAAGCTGAGAATTCTCGAAAACGGATTTATCAAGTCCAGATATCTGGATGATAAGGCAAGTGTGTCCATCCTTCTTGAAGCCATGAAAACTTTAAAGGATGAACCGCTGAACAAAACCTTGCACTTCTTTATCTCAAATTACGAAGAAGTGGGACATGGCGCGAAAGCGGCCTTACCTGAAAATCTCACTGAATTTATAGCCGTGGATATGGGCGCTCCCGGAAATGATCAGAATAGCTCGGAATTCAAAGTGAATATCTGTGCGAAAGACAGTTCAGGTCCATACGATTTTGAGTTAAGAACAGCTCTAGAGGAACTCTGTGAAGCTGAAAATATACCTTATGCGACAGATATATATCCATTTTATGGTTCAGATGCCTCTGCTGCACTAGGTGCAGGATACGACATCAGAGCTGGCCTCATAGGACCAGGAGTCTTCGCTTCCCATGGATACGAAAGAACCCATATGGAATCGATGAAAGCTACCTATGACCTGATTGTGAGTTACGGAAAAAAATAAACCTACCCGAATATGAAAAAGAAGTAGTCATTCTCCCTTGAAATGGGAAAAGACTACTTCTTTTCTATTTATTTCTGACTTCTCAGTTTTAAGGACGATTTTATGATCGCATCAAGGAGTCCTTTATAATCAAGTCCGATTCCCGCAGCACTCTTCGGGAACAAAGAGGTACTTGTCATACCTGGCAGGGTATTGATTTCAAGAATATAGGGAATCCCGTCTCTTATCATGAAATCAACTCTTGCATAGACATCACATTTCAGAACTTTAAAGGTCTCCATGGCCATATCATCTATTTCTTTCTGAAGCGCATCATCATATTGAATGATCACTTCCTCAGCACCGCCTGCCTCATATTTCGAGGAGTAATCGAAGAATCCCCCTTTGACAGGTTTGATGATGAGCGTCGGCAGCACTTTCCCGTCTAAGATCGGTACTGTGATTTCATCACCTTTGATAAATTCTTCAATCATGACTTCAGTATCTACAAGCAGACCTTCTTTCACTCCATGGAGAACTTCTTCCAATGTATGACAGATGAAGGTGGCAACGGAGGAACCTCCACTATTTGGCTTGACCACAACAGGGAATCCCAATGCTTCCACTTTTTCTTCTTTTACATCTTCAAGATTTCTTGCAATAAACCAGTCGCCTGTTCTGATCCCTTTGCTTTTCAACACACATTTCGTGAGATCCTTGTCCATGCACACTGCGCTGGAAGCCATTCCACAACCTGAATACGGAATATCAAGACTATCCAGTATGCTTTGGACTGTTCCATCTTCACCATACTTACCGTGAAGAGCAAGAAGCGCAAAATCGATACCTTTTACTTTTTCAAAAATATCTTTTTTACTGTCCAAGACGATCTCTACGCCTTCGTAGTCACCGAAATTTATATTTTTCAGGATTTCTCTTCCAGAAGATAAAGAGACTTCTCTCTCACTGGAAATTCCACCCATGATTACACCAATTTTCATTTTTTTATCACTCCTGTTTTTCTATCTGCGTTCACTGAAATTCTAGAATTCATTATTGCACCAAAAACACATTCTGACAAGAAAATTTGCACAACCTGTCTTCATCCTGAAAAAGAGAAAAGACAGGGTTGGTTTTCACTCTCCCTATCTTTCTGCGTTTGGAATATCGGAAAACTCGATGTCCACACGATTTGAGGTTTTCTCATAGAAGTCTTTCTCCAGAGCTACTTCATCTGCATCATTGGTCAGCTCATCTTTTAGAATCAGTCTGAAAATGGTGCCTTTATTAAGCTCGCTGGATACAATACAGTCACCTTCCATGAGATTCATGAGCTTCTTCACGATGGACAGCCCTATGCCAGTTCCTTCAGTGTCTCTGGTCATGGATTTATTCACCTGGATAAATCGGTCGAAAATATGGTCTGCATTTTCCTTTGAAATACCAATTCCGGTATCCTCTACATCAATGTATACTTTACTGTTCTCCTTATCTAAGGACAGATTCACAAATATATTTCCACCTTTTTTTGTGAATTTGATTGCATTGCTTAACAGGTTCAGAAGAACTCTCTCCAAGGACTGCAGATCGAATGCGACCAAGTGTTCTTCCACCTCTGTATCAAATATGATCTTTAGTCCTTTTCCTTCCGCATAATGAAGTACCGACATCACCGTATCTTCTGTGAAGCTTACAATATCCTGATTGATCATATGTAACGTATAGAAACCGGAGTCCACTTTCGTGATATCTAAAATATTAGAAACAATACGCATGAGGCGATAGGAATTCAGTCGAATCAGACCTGCATACTTTTCTGATTTCTCTTTCTCATACTCTGAAATGTCCATCATATCCAGAGCCGATAAAATAATGTTTATCGGTGTCCTAAGCTCATGGGACATATTCGCAAAGAACTCATTGAACATTTTCTCGTTTTCTTCAGCAATATACAGTTTTCTGATATTTGCCTCATTTTCTATTCTCAATTCATGCAGCTTGATTGTATTTGTCACATTTCTGAGAAAGACCAGCATCTGCTTTTTATTGCTTTCCACACCGATCAGTCTTACGTTGGGTTCAACATAGATATCCTGTCCCTTATGGTCTTTGATTTTTCTGGTTTCAAGCTTCAGGATTTCACTCGTAGAGATTCTTTCTCCGATTTCATCCAGCTCCTTGAAACTCATACCCATGAAACGCTCATCGACTGGTATATTGACCGGCTTACCATTGGGTAGATTCCTGAAATCGTTGTACACGATATCATTGGCTTCAACCACACGTTTTCGAACAAGATCATAAAGAAAAATAAAATCCGGAATCAGATTGAAAAAGCTTCTGTACTTATACTCGGATCTTTCAAGAGACTCCTGCATGGCTCTTATTATAGTGATATCCTTCGCCGTGATACAAAAAATCTCTTCATCGTCCTGTTCAATATAAACAACATCCACATCAAGAATATAGGTGTTCTCTCCCAAATTGAACTTCGTGGAAGAAGAATAATTCATATTGTACTTGATGACCTCATATTTTTCTGTCAGATAATTGGACATCTCGTTATCAAGAAATTCCCCATAATGATTGAAGAAAATCTTGTATTTGGAATTCGAATATAAAATTCTATGTTTTGAATTGACAAATACAGTGATATTCTCATTGTATTCAGCAGACTTGAAAAACATGAAGAGACTTTTCTTCAGCACTTCCGATTTCTTGATGGATTCATCCTTTTCTCTGATGATCTCATAAAATGCAATGGGAACGAAAATAAGATAAAGCCCAAAAGTCAGTGTTTCCATGAGAACACCTATAAAAAGAAATCTGAAGTCATTTCCATTTGAAAAAAGACTGTAGCAGATCATGGATGTGAAATATGTGAAGCTCCCAAGATAAATCGAGAAATTCATCGTATTTTTACGTGTTGAGAAGGTATTATAATACCACCCGAATAAAATCGGTATGGCAGAAAGCATGACCAGTTCAAGGATGTAGGTCATTCCATTTTCGATTATTATGGGTTCTTTCAGAACGTAGGTTTTCAGAAACACATACAAAAACAGAATCAGAATAGAAGTAAAAATCAGAAAATCCACATTGATTTTAATGATCCGATACGTTAATTTCGCTGTCAGAATAAAAACCACCAGCACCAGTACCAGAAAATAAAAGCCCAGAAAAGCGGCATCTATCTGACCATCTATATTGAACAGATTATTCTGGTATTCAATGACAGAGCCAATGAAAAGTCCAAAGGCGAAAATATAGAGATACTTCTTCTTTGTGTAATAACCGTAGAGAAGTATCATTGTGGTAGACAGTAATGCTATGGCTATATTTGCTGCATCAAGTTTCAGATCAAATAAGACTTCACCTCCACTTGTGAGAAAGTGAGCTGCCAGAAACAGCAGAAGTCCTGTGATGAAAAGAATTGAAAGGGCAATGATATTCGTTCTGATCAAGGTAATCATGGTTTTTCTTGAATTCAAACTACACACGCCCTTTCATTTTTACTTACTATTTGTTTTCTTCTCCACAGCCAGAGATTTTTTGTTTTTCTTGTAATAAGTGCATACATGATTCAGTGGACAGATCCCACATTGTGGCGCTCTTGCGAAGCACAGTCTTCTGCCATGGAATATCAGAAGATGATGCGTATCGATCCACAGGTCCTTGTCTATTTTTTTCATCAGTGCCTGCTCCGTCTTTTCCACTGTGGTCTCATTTACAATTCCGATCCGGTTGCTAACTCTGAAAACATGTGTATCCACAGCAATGGCAGGTACTCTGAAAATTGTGGACAAGACAACATTTGCAGTCTTTCTTCCGACTCCAGGTAGTTCCACCAGCTCTTCCATGGTCTGGGGGACTTGACCATTATGTTTTTCCTTTAGAATTGGAAATAACTTCATAAGATTCTTTCCTTTTGATTTATAAAGACCGATGACTTTGATGTAACTTTCAAGTTCTTCTGGCGTGATGGTCAAAAAATCATCCAGATCCACATATTTCTGAAACAGCATTTCTGTCACTTCATTCACTTTCTTATCTGTAGCCTGCGCGGACAAAATGGTTGCGATCAGGAGCTGCACCGGATTTTCATGATTCAGCTCACATTTGGCCTCAGGATACAGCTTGTAAAGTATCTCGATGACTTCTTTGTTCTTTTTATTCATTTATTCCTCCAAATACTGAAAGAAGCCTATTTGTAGAACCCTTTATATTCGTCCGGAAGCATCACGGAAATCTGTCTCATGATGAATTCCATGGATCTCTGGTCATATTCTTCTTTCGTCTGTTCTTCCGTCTTCACAGGAATACTGAAAGGTTTTCCTGCTATTATCTTAATTGTGCCCTTATGTATCTTTTCACCTGTCATATTTCCATCTTTCGCTATGGGCAGAATTTTCTCCGACCCTGTCATGGCTAGTGGAACGATTCTGACCTTGGCGAGTCTTGCAATAAGAAGTATCCCTCTTTTTCCTTCAATCATGGAACCTACTCTGGAACGTGTTCCTTCAGGGAAGATCACTACATTCTGTCCTGATTTCAGAAGATTGATGATTTCCTTCATCGCGGCTTTGTCCGGTGAATTCGGTTTGATATTGATGCTTCTGAATACTTTCTTGAACAGTCCGGTGAACGGATCATCAGTAAGCTTCTGCCCCGCGACAAAAGTCGGTTTATAATCACCGAGCACTCGATTAAGTGCCGGTCCGTCAATATTACTTAAATGATTGCAAATAAACAGGACTGCCTCATCTTTGTCAGGTAGATTCTCTTTCCCCTCAAGCTCCACCTGGACAAGTTTTGTGAATATATAATTCAGCCCTCTATGTGCAACAAATTTCTGTACCCCAACTGGTGCTTTTGCCAATGCCTTTAATAAAAATTTTCTCAAAATAATAACCCCTTTTTCATCATATTTTTAATTATAGGTTGAAAAGCCCTTGAAGTCTATGATAATACTCCTTCAGGTAGTCTGTATTTATATACTTTTCATCTGGTGTTTTTCCTCTTCTCATGAGTTCGATCATGGCGTTTCTCTGCAGAAGTTTCTTCCCTCTCCATCCTGAACTGGTTTCCTTGTAGCGAACGAATTCCTGATTCGTAAGTGCAAGAATTTCTTCCAGATTGGGGTATTTCATATATTCTCGAGATCTGAACTCTTCAAAGGGACTTATTATAATATCCTGATTGAAAGGACATACCCTCTGACAGGTATCACAACCGAAAAGTCTTCCCTTGAAAAGCAGGATCTCCTCATCTGTGATTGCTTTATTCTGAGTGATATAAGACATACATCTCTTTGTATTGTAGAGCTCACTGCCTAAAATCTTCGTCGGACAAGCTTTGATGCACCTGACGCATTCACCGCAGATTTCATGCTCCGGTATTTCCTTCCAGTCTCTTTCACTGGTTTCCATCTCGCAGTTCGTCATGATTTCGCCAAGAAACACATAGCTTCCATAGTCTTTTGTGATGACCATATGATTCTTTCCAATGTCTCCTGTCCCTGCAACATGGGCAATATATCTTTCCGGAAGAGAATTATTGTCTGCAAAAACCTTTGCTTCAAATCCTTTTTCACGAAGAAGATCCGCAATCTTTTCCAGATGATCCTTCACCACGATATGGTAGTCTTTCCCTAGTGTATAAAGTGAAAAATACCCTTCTTTATGAATATAGGCATCATAATAATAGGGAAAAGCGATACTGATGATTGTTTTTGCGTTCTTCATCTCATAAGACAGATCGATTTTCCTGATCAGTTCATTTTCCTCAAAGGAAGTGGTCAGATCCAGCTTCTTCCTCTCTTGGAAGTATTCAATGGATTCAGTCAGTGTCCTGACTTTCATGAATCCATGGGCATGAAGCCCCATGTCCTTTAATTTCATGATTAACTGCTCTTTCAGGTGATTCTCCATTTTGCTTCACTCTCCCTCAAACGTTCCTTCTGTTTCCCACTTATATTCATTATAAGACAAGTTGATGATTTTACGAAACTAAAAAAATACCCTGGGCTTATCCCAAGGTATTTTGAAGTTCATCTGATCTAAATATAATCATAGTAGCGGATTTTGACCTCTGAGGAGTCTTTCTGAACAAGTATGCGTGCAGGCGTACCCACCGCAGTTGCTCCTTGCGGTACATTCTTCAGCACAACTGAATTCGCACCGATCTTTGCATCATCGCCGATGCTGATCGGTCCCAGAATTTTCGCACCTGCGCCCACCATCACGCGGTTGCCGAGATCTGGATGCCTTTTAGGTGCATCGCAGTCTGTAGCACCTAATGTGACCCCATGATATATGGTGCAGTCATCGCCTATGGTTGAAGTCTCACCGATCACGACCCCCATACCATGGTCAATAAAAAGCCTTTTTCCTATCTTTGCTCCTGGATGAATCTCTATACCCGTGGTCCATCTGGAAAGCTGACTGATGAGTCTTGCCAGAAAAAACAGTTTTCTCTTAAAGAAAAAATGACTGATCCGGTATGCAAAGAGGGCATGGATTGTAGGATACAGCAGCAGAACTTCCAGATAGGATTTCGCTGCCACATCATTAACTAGTACATTTTTAACATCTTCATGAAGCCCTCTGAACATAATTCACCTCAAAAATTTAATCAAATAATCCCATGGAAATATATTTTTCTCCACCATCTGGTGCAACAGTTACAACTTTCTTTCCTTTGCCAAGAGTCCTTGCTATCTGCAGTGCACCGCAAAGATTCGCTCCTGCTGAAATTCCGATCAGGATGCCCTCAGACTGTGCAAATGCCTTGGCAGTCGCAAATGCATCATCCGTTGAAATCTTCACGATTTCATCAACATGTTCTCCAGAATAGTTCTTTGGAACGAAGCCAGCACCGATTCCCTGAATCTTATGTGGTCCAGGCTTTTCACCGGACAGCACAGCAGATGTGGTTGGTTCTACAGCCACGATCTTTACATTCTTTCCATTATCCTTCGCATAATTGCCGAAGCCTGTGATGGTTCCGCCGGTTCCGACGCCCACAACGAAAGCATCCAGATCAGGAAGATCAGAAAAGATTTCCTTTGCTGTGGTTTGATAATGCTTGGAAGGATTGGCAGGATTCACAAACTGCTGTGGAATAAAGCCAAGCTCTCCGATTTCATTTCTGATTTCTTCCGCTTTTGCTATGGCCCCTTTCATTCCTGTTGCCGCATCTGTCAGCACCAGTTCAGCACCATAAGCCTTAATCAGCGCTCTTCTTTCCTGACTCATGGATTCAGGCATGACGATAATCACTCTGTACCCTTTGCCTTTTCCAAGCATGGCCAGAGCAATCCCTGTATTTCCGCTTGTCGGTTCTATGATCACAGAATTCTCTTTAAGAAGTCCTGCTTTCTCAGCATCTTCAAGCATGCCTAATGCCGCACGATCCTTCGTGCTGCCGGCTGGATTCATTTTTTCAAGTTTAATATATACCTCTGCTCGATTCTCAGCATCAAACCCGTTTACTTTTAAAAGAGGTGTATTTCCTACCATCTCTATTGAATTATTATAAATCATTTATTTTACCTCACTTTTTCATTTCCTAGTAAACCACTAGGAATTCCTGGTGTAAATATTACATCAAGCACAATCTTTTGTCAATATAGCGCGCATCAATTCTATGAATTTAAGTGGCCTTTAAGTGAATTCAGCGTGGTTCATCTGAAAAAGCTCACCGCTGGTGGCAAGCTTTCTCTCTTCAAAAATGCTTTTTATCCACACCCAGAACTTGTATAGCCCTTGGAATACACTTGATATGAAGTGGAAAATCCGGTCCTCTTTCTCCATCAATGTCACTGACAATGAGTTCATCACTGGTCTCAATATAGATTTCCTTCGTTTGAAAATAAAGGAGTCCCACAGGGTCTTCAAGATGATCCCCTCTTAACAGCTTCCCGAGAAGCGGCACAATTTCCTTCAGATTCGCTTTAATGAGTATGACATCAAGAAGGCCATCATCCCCTTTTGATTTGTATGCAAAATCAAGATTTCCTGCGGTTCTTCCATTAAAAACCAGAAGTGCATACATATCTCCCTCAAAGTTACCATCCTCGGATGTGATTTTGACAGGTATTCTTCTGAATGTAGGAATCTGTTCGATACCTTTAATGTAGTAAGCCAGCTTTCCGATCGCATTTTTCAGTTCACTGTGCGTTTTCTGGGAAACATCAGTTAGAAGTCCTGTGCTTGCCACGTTCAGGAAATATTTTTCATTGATTTTCCCGATGTCCATCCATCTTGGCTTCTCAGAAAACATCCGGTCCAGTGCTTTTGAAATATCTTTTGGGATCCCGATGTATTTAGCGTAATCATTTGCGGTACCCATAGGAAGAATCCCTACAGGCAGGGTGATCCCGTTATCCATCATGTAGTTGATCAGAATATCCACTGTTCCATCTCCACCCGCAATGAGTATATGATGGTAATGATCATGAATATCCTCCAGTGCACTTCCCATATCCATATTTTCATCAAGCCTGGCAGGCACAATGAAATAACCGTTTTTCTGGTGCACTTCTATGACTTCATCCAATTTATCAATTATATAATTATCTCCTGAATTAGGATTATAAATGAACTTGACCTTCTCCATAATGTTCCTCCATTTATTGCTCTTATACATATTATACCTTAATTAATCAGTATTTTTTACTATCTTTTAATTTCCTCTGCTTTTTCAATTGTACCCGATTGAACTCATATAATCCTTAAATCATATATCAAATCCACTCTTTTCATCATCGCAGTTATCATACTCTTGTGAATACTTGAGATTATCATTGTCTCAAAAGGAGAATTCGGTTTATAATAGACCTAATTGTGAAGAAAGGAGATGGATATGAAAATGACGAATATCCTATATATACTATGAAAAGAGGATTTATCCCCAATATACTGACATTCCTGAACTTATCCTTAGGCATTTTATCCCTCATTGCTACAGTGCAAGGTGACTATCTTAATTCAGGTCTCTTCATTCTAGCTGCTGGTCTTGTAGACCGCTATGATGGACGGATTGCCAGACTGCTTCACGCAGAAAGTCCTCTGGGAAAAGAACTGGATTCCTTGTCTGATCTTGTCTCATTTGGAGTAGCTCCAGCTCTGCAGGCTTATTTCATGTTTAATCTATCAGAATACAGTTTTCTAGGACTTATACCTATCATAATTTTTCCAGTCTCAGGAGCCTACAGATTAGCAAGATACAATTCAAGCACCTTCAACGGCGTATTCATGGGCGTTCCCATAACCATCACTGGATGTGTGCTTGCACTATTTTCACTTCTGCTGAGAAATAACCTGAATCTAAGCTTTCTCATCATCTTCATCATGGTAGCTCTAGCATACCTTATGGTAAGCACAATAAAACTACCAAAGCGCTGATCAGACGCAGGTCAAAATGCCCTATGCAATTGCATGGGGCATTTTTCTATATCTCCAGAAAAATAACAGAATCCCTCCCCCTAAAAGATTGATAGAAAATAACTATTGATAAATTCTTGACAATTGAATCGCTATATCGTAATATACGAATGTATTGATCTATACCAATTAAATTGATGGAGGTTATCCATGGAACATGATATTAAAAAATTTGATGAGTATGCTGATGTTTTGAAGGCAATGGGACACCCTGCAAGATTATGTATTCTGAATGGAATTCTTCGAACCGGAGGATGCAATGTAACACATATCCAGGAATGCATAGAATTACCCCAGTCAACCATCTCACAGCATATCCAGAAACTGAGAAGTGCTGGAATCATCGAAGGTACGAGAAGTGGTACCGAAATCACCTACACGCTTAAAAATCCGAAAGTCCTAGAGATCATTAATATTTTATACCCACAGGAGGAATTATAGATATGTCAAAAACAATTATTATCGGTGGTGTAGCCGTAGGCGCAACTGTCGCGGCTCGACTCAGAAGAATGGATGAAAACATGGAAATCGTTATTTTCGAAAAGGGAGAGTTCATCTCCTTTGCCAACTGCGGACTTCCCTATCATATTGGTGAGGTCATCAAAGAAAGAGATGCACTGATCCTTCAGACTCCACAGGCAATGAAAGATAGATTCAATCTTGATGTACGCGTATTTTCAGAAGTCACATCTGTTGATCCGGAAAATAAAACGGTCACTGTATCATCCAAAGAAAAAGGGATCTATAAAGAATCCTTCGACTACCTGGTTGTATCCCCAGGGTCAAAGCCTTTAAAGCCCGGAATCAAAGGAATTGATTCTAAAAAAGTCATGTCACTGAGAAACATCAGCGATATGGATAAAATCAAGGAAATGGCAGACAAGAACCTTACAGGTCATGGAATCGTCATCGGCGGTGGATTCATCGGTGTTGAAACTGCTGAAAATCTTCTGGAAAGAGGCCTTAAGGTTTCCCTGATTGAAGCTGCACCTCATATCCTTGCTCCATTTGATTCTGAAATGTCCATGATCGTAGAACATGAACTAAACGACAGAGGAATTTCTCTATACCTGAAGGATGGAGTATGTGAATTCAAAGAAGTGGACGATAAGATAGAAGTCACCCTGGGAACCGGTAGAGTCGTTACAGGCGATTTTGTTGTTTCAGCCATCGGGGTAACCCCTGATACCGCTTTCCTTAAAGATTCAGGCATCGAGCTTGGTCAAAGAGGTCATATCATAACGGATGCCTCCCTAAGAACCAACTTCCCTTATATCTATGCAGCTGGAGATGCTTCTGAAATCACAGATTATCTCACTGGTGGAAGAACGGCAATTCCTCTTGCCGGTCCAGCAAACAGACAAGGAAGAATCATCGCTGATAATATTTCAGGAAAAGAAATGACCTATAAAGGTGCCATCGGCACGTCCATTCTGAAAGTATTTGACATGACAGCTTCCTCCACAGGAATGAATGAACGCACAGCTGTGCGTAACGGCCTCGACGTAAAATCCATCTTCATTCATCCGAATAACCATGCGGGCTATTACCCAGGTGCCACTCAGATGACCATCAAACTGATCTTTGATCAGGACAGAAAGGTTCTTGGTGCACAGGCTCTGGGTTATGACGGCGTTGATAAATTCATAGACGTTATCGCAACCGTCATTAAATACAGAGGAACCGTTGATGATCTTACAGAACTTGAACTTGCTTATGCTCCACCATTTTCCAGCGGGAAGTCTCCTGTCAATATGGCTGGATTTGTTGCAGAAAATACACTGGACGGACTGGTTGACAATGTATCCTTTGATGACTACGAAAAGAACTTCAATAAAGAAACCATGATCCTTCTGGATGTGCGTGATGAAGTAGAAGTGATGAACGGAGCCATGGAAGGTAGGGTTCATATTCCACTTAACGATCTTCGAACAAAGATGAGTGAACTGGATAAGGACAAGCTGATCTATATCTACTGTCAGGTAGGATTAAGAGGCTATGTCGCTTCTCGTCTTTTGAATCAGTATGGATTCAGGACAAAAAATATAACAGGTGGTTTCAAGCTTTATAACGCCATCAGCAAACCACTGGTCAACAAAGACGAATCTGCAGCAGAACCTGCCAGAACAGCCTCAGAATCCATCGTAACAGGTGCAACAGTAGAACTTGACGCTACAGGCCTATGCTGTCCAGGACCTCTTATGAGAGTCAAGAGCACCATGGATACCGTGAACACCGGAGACATCGTCAATATCACCGCATCAGATATGGGCTTCTATGAAGATATCGGTGCCTGGGCAAGAAGAACCGGAAACGAGCTTCTTTCTGTGAACAAGGAAAAAGGTCTGATCAAGGCTTCAGTTAAAAAAGGACTCAGCATAAAAGAAGACAACACGAGTATTGCCTGTGCGAATTCAGGAAACGCTGTAGAAAAGAAGAACATGACCATGGTTGTTTTCTCCGGTGATCTGGACAAAGCCATCGCCGCCTTTATCATTGCCAATGGCGCAGCATCCATGGACAAGAAAGTCACTTTATTCTTCACCTTCTGGGGCATCAATGTCCTTCGAAAAGAAACCCATGAACCAGTGAAGAAGAACTTCATTGAAAAGATGTTCGGATTCATGATGCCTAAGGGTTCCAAGAAACTGGGTCTTTCCAATATGAATATGGCAGGTATGGGACCAAAAATGATCCGTTCCATCATGAAAAAGAAGAATGTGCAGTCCCTTGAAGAGCTGATCAAATCCGCCATGGACAGTGGCGTTGAAGTCGTCGCATGCCAGATGAGTATGGACCTTCTCGGCATCAAAGAAGAAGAGCTTCTAGATGGCGTCAAATTCGGTGGTGTGGGCTACATGATAGCTGAATCTGACGATTCCAGCGCTACAATGTTTATCTAAAATAAGAAGAGTTCATCAAAAACATGAATAAAGCCAATGAAAAAGCCTGCAAAACTTTGCAGGCTTTTTCTTATCGGGTTTTGCCACCGAGATTATTCATCGAGATCGACTTCTTCTTTGTTATCCACCTCGAAGGTATTGTCATTCATGAGATTGTCTGTTCTTTCGTTTTTATTTCCGAAGATTTCCTTCTTCAGCTTCTTGCCTGTTTTTGTTCCTGCAAGTCCACCTATCCCTGTTTCTCTCAAAGCTTCCGGCATGCTTTTCCCTATGGAATACATGGCTGCTACAGTATCATCAAATGGAATCCTTGACGTCACTCCTGCCAGAACCAGGTCCGCTGCCGTGATGGCATTGACCGCACCAGAAGCATTTCTCTTTGCACAAGGCACTTCGACAAGACCTGCAATGGGATCGCATACAAGACCCAGTGTGTTTTTAAATACAATGGCACCAGCATTAAGGCACATCTCTGGCGTTCCACCCATCATTTCCACGACGGCGGCGGCAGCCATGGCAGCTGCTGAACCGCATTCGGCCTGACAGCCTCCTTCTGCGCCTGAGATCGTTGCATTCTGAGCAATGATGGCACCGACACCTGCTGACGCAAAAAGACCCATGATAAGATCATGCTCTTCGATATCATGTTCCTCTTTCATGGTCATCATGACAGCTGGAAGAATCCCGTTGGCTCCTGCTGTAGGACAAGCCACGATTTTTCCCATGGAAGCATTCACTTCAGAGCAGCTGAGCGCATAACTCATGGCCTTAACCATGACTCTGCCCGCCACGCTTTTTCCATTTTTGAGATATTTACCAAGACGGTAGGCATCTCCACCGATGAGTCCAGATACGGAGATCACCTTTTCATTGACGCCTTTGCTTGTGGAATACTCCATCACCCTGAGGTTCTCCACCATTTTATTGTAGATGATCTCTTGACTCAATCCACTTTCTTCCATTTCCTGCTTCAGTATGAATTCCCCTATGGTCATATTATTTTCACTGCATTTTTTCAGCAGTTCTTTTCCGTTTTTTATATTCATCTTTAGTTCTCCTCTACCAGATCTTTTTTATACCACCGGATAATTGATCACATCACTGCTGAGCGGTACAAACCGCACATGCTCAACACAGTCCACTTGGGTAAGCTTTTCCAGTATGTTCTTGTCTATGTTCTGATCAAGCTCGAAGATCATCATCGCATCACGACCTTTCTGCGAGCGGAATAAGGACATATAGGCGATGTTGATCCCATTTTCATAGAGAAGCCTGGAAATATTGGCCACAACTCCTGGGGCATCACGCTGTGATACTAGAAGAGTAGGATAATTTCCTGAAAACTGTATTTCTTCCCCATCGATCTGCGAAATTTCCACAGCTCCGCCCCCAATGGAGGATCCTGTTACAGATACTTCACGCCCATCTTTTAATTTCATTCTGATACTGACGGTATTCGGATGCACATCTCCAAGATCCTTGGGTTCGAAGGAGACACTCATATCTTTCATTTTCGCCAGTTTCAGTGACTCTTTGAGGTTTTCATCTGCAGGGTCCATCCCCAGAATTCCAGCTACTAAAGCTCTGTCTGTTCCATGTCCTTTGTAGGTCTTTGAAAAAGACCCATGAAGATAGAACTTCACCTCCACCGGTTCTTCGCCTGCGATTCCCCTTGCAATTTTTGCAAGTTTTGCTGCTCCAGCAGTGTGGGAACTGGATGGACCGATCATGATCGGTCCGATGATATCAAAAACACCATATCTCTTTTTCATATTTTCAGTTTCCAGTGCGGAAACATTCACCATCCTTCTGTTTTATCTTTTGTTGCTGTTTCAGATTCTTTCTCTTATCAGTAGTCGTAAAATTGACTTCCGCCGATAAATTCCCGAAGAAGAGAATTTGTTGGAACATACTCATCCGGAGTGTCTTCAATCAGTCTTAAAATCGTGATGAGCCTCTTTGCTTCCTCAAAAGTCGGGCTGTCTTTACTGATCTTCATCAGTTCAGGCAGTGTATGCTTCTTCAGCACAGACAGTTCGTAGAACAGCGTCGAGTTGAACATGGCATCTGCCTCTTCCTGATAAGGGAATATATTCAGCTTTTCACCAGCTGACACAGAAGGAAAAATCAGAAGTGTATCTTCCGGGCTATATCCCCTGGAAATATGATCTCTAGCCATTCTTCTGAGCTTTCTCACATCTGTCGTGGCAATTCGGTTGTGCTTATCCAGATTCAGCACTGTAAGGGCACTGATGTATATTTTAAATTTGTACTTGTCTTCTATTCCTGACAGTAGTCTTGGATTCAATCCATGAATCCCTTCTATGATGATCACCCCGTTTTCAGGAAGCATCACTCTGGTGTTTGAAATTCCACGTGTACCAGTCTTGAAATCGAATTTTGGAAGAACAACTTCTTCCCCATTCAGAATAGCAAGCATATGCTTTTCGAAAAGCTCCAGTTCCAGCGCTTCCAGACTCTCGAAGTCATAGCTGCCATCATTCTTTTTAGGTGTAAGCCTTCTAGGGACAAAGTAATCATCCATGCTCACAGGAAAAGGAACAAGGCCGTTGACCCGCAGCTGAACAGCCAGACGGTTTGCAAAGGATGTTTTCCCTGACGAACTCGGTCCTGCGATGAGCACAATCTTCACATCACCTCTTGCTTTAATATCATCAGCGATATATGCTATTTTTTTCTCATGAAGGGCTTCTGTAATATTGATCAGGGTTCTTCCCTCATGATTTCTTATTTTTTCATTGAGATATCCCACAAAGCTCACACCAATCAGCTCATCCCACCTGGCTGTCTCTTCGAATATTTCAAATAGTTTGTCCTGTGGTTCAAACGGCTTGAGCACATCTGGATCTTTAACTGTAGGATAGCTCATGACAAAGCCATGCTTATATAATGTCAACGAAAACAGCTTGATGTCGCCGGTCGAAACAGCCATCTTGCCATAAAAATATGCATACTGATCAAGCAGTCTGTACATTTTGATTTCTCTGTATGGCATCTCCTTTAAAAGAAGGTAGTTATCCATATTGCCTGTTTTCTGAAACATTTCCAGTGCATCCTCAATGAGCATGCACTCTTTTGTGATAGGATAATCCTCTTTCACAATTCGTCTCATCTCTACTTCAAGCTCTGACAGCTCCTCTTCAGTGAGAATTCTCCCTCTGATCCAGCAGTATAGTCCACGGCTGATGGAATGGTCTATGATCACATCTATTCCTTTGAAAACTCGATGGAATGCAGTGATTAAGATAAAGGATAAGGTTCTTTCATAAGCCTTGTGCCCTACATAATCATCTGTATAGACTGGAATAAGATTCTTCCGCCCTCTCAATTCTCCATTGAGTTCGAAATACTCCCCCTTTTCCCTTGCCAGGATGGGTTTCAGGTTTCCTTTCTGGAGCTTCCTTACTTCTTCAAAACTTACCCCCATACTCCCTCTATTCATTTCAGCATCAATATCCATTCTGCACCCCCGTGTCTTTCCATTGAAACAGCTGTGATTTATTCATTCTTTGTTCTTTTCTCCATTATAACGAGAATCTCTTAAAATAGCACCTGATTGTTGCAGATAGACTGATCCCTCTTGTCAGGAAACCCATTACATGATGAAATACAATTGTTAACCGTAATTTAAAGTCTTCTATGATATGGTTTCATAAGAAAAAATGCTATATAATAAGAGAAGAGTTTAAGTGGATTCTATAGATAAAATCTGGAAATCGCTAAACAAAAATATTTTCAAAAGATAAATTGAAAGGTGGTTATATTAATGGCATTAGTCACAACAACAGAAATGTTTAAGAAGGCCTATGAAGGCAAGTATGCTATCGGAGCATTCAACATCAACAATATGGAGATCATCCAGGGAATTGTCGATGCATGCAAAGTGAAGAACTCAGCAGTAATTCTTCAGGTATCAAAGGGAGCAATGAAATATGCTGGTCCAAGATATCTTCACGCTATGGTAGCTACAGCTGTTGAAGAAACAGGACTTGATATCGCACTTCATCTTGATCACGGTCCAGACCTTGAGACAGTAAAAGAAGCAATCGATGCAGGATTCACATCCGTAATGATTGACGGATCTCATCTTGATCTTGAGGAGAATATAAAGATTACTAAAGAAGTGGTAGAATATGCACACTCAAAGGGTGTTGTTGTAGAAGCTGAACTTGGTATTCTTGCTGGTGTTGAAGATGATGTTCATGCTGAAGAGCATGTATACACTGATCCAGACCAGGCAGTGGAATTTGTAAACAGAACGGGCGTAGACTCCCTGGCAATCGCCATCGGTACATCCCATGGTGCATTTAAATTTACAGGAGAACCTGATCTTAAGTTCCATATTCTGGAAGAAATCCAGAAGAAGCTTCCAGGTTTCCCGATTGTTCTTCATGGTGCATCTGCAGTAAGTCAGGAACATATTGCAATGTGTAACGAATTTGGTGGAAATATCAAAGGCGCACAGGGAATTCCAATGGACATGTTAAGAAAAGCTTCAGCTATGGCTGTATGCAAGATCAACATGGATACAGACATCAGACTGGCAATGACCGCTGCTATCAGAAAAGCTTTCGCTGACAAGCCTGAAGCTTTTGACCCAAGAGGATATCTTGGTGCAGCAAGAAAAGAAATCCAGGCTCTTGTTGAAAAGAAGATCGTTGAAGTTCTTGGTTCAGAAAACTCCATGAACTAAATAGAGTTCTATACTTAAAGGAGCTGTTGCAAAACCAGGTAATCTGGTTTGCAACAGCTCTTTTCTTTCAGATATTGATATTAAGCAGTTTCCGATGATAGTCTTTTTGAAGTGGTGATTTTTAA
>CAZXUT010000001.1:0-109960 GCA_964643785.1 uncultured Proteiniclasticum sp. | reverse complement strand
CTTTCAACACTTTTTTAATTTTTCATCGTTACATTGTTCGGGAACGTAGGATAAACATGAAACCCCAAGAACACTTCTCTTATAATTCATAATATCAGATTACAATGCGGTAAACTTTATTCTACTACAAATAAAAAGAGAGCCACCTTCTCATAAAAGAAAACCAGTAACTCCTCGTGTGGAGACGATATTTATTTAACTTTGAGCACCTGTAAGTAAGTGCTTCTTAGATATATCCTATTCCTAAGAATCAGATTGATAATGGAATCATAGAACAAATTCTATGTATTGTATTTTACCTGGTGTATACATAAACAGAAATAATACACTTAACTCTGTGTATTAGCCTTTCTTAAACCAGCATTAGAGCAAATATACGAATCTATCACTTACTCTCTTTTAAGAAGTAATACTTGCTTTCATTTAGTTGATGTTGCTATTCTTATTCATATTCAACAATGAAACTTACACTACTTACCTTGAAGTCTCAGAATCGTCATCAGCATTATACGTATATCAAGCCATAAACTCTGGTTTTCCATGTAATATACTTCAAAAGTTACTTTCATGTCCTGGTCTGTTATCTGACGATCCTTCACCTGAGCCCAGCCTGTGAGTCCAGGCTTTAACTGATCAATTCCAAGTTCCTTTCTTTTTTCAAGAATCCATCCCTCTGCAAGTATGAGGGGTCTTGGACCAACAAAAGACATTTCACCTTTCAGAATATTAAGAAGTTGTGGTAACTCATCTATACTTGTTTTCCTTATTAATCTACCAACCCTGGTCGTATGCACTCCAGCATCAATATCCTTGGCAGGAACAACTGGTGCCGAAGTCGTCATACTCCTGAATTTATAAATCATAAATGGTTTGCTATAAAGTCCTAGCCGTTCCTGTTTAAAAATCACAGGTCCCTCATCGGTAAAGGAAATTAATATCGCTACTGCAATAAAAACCGGAGAAAGAATCAGCAATAGAGTCATGGACATAATAAAATCAATAAGTCTCTTGATTTTTCTATAATTTTTTTTTGACATAGTACCCTATCCTCATCAAAGCGTTAACTTCATTTGTATTTATTTACTTAAAAATTCATTATATCTGAGAACTGAAACAAATTCAATATTCTCTATGAACTTAACAACCTGTTATACATACATTTCTAATTGGTTCAAATATTTTATCAAACCAAAATTTAAACTTGAAACCTACGAATCATTCTTTTATCTTGACCTATACAACATTATCATTATAATTATAAACCTCAATAGAATATAAGTCACCCTAATATACAAAAAAACTTATTAATATACTCTTTTTCATATATTGATTCAGGCTGTATTAACAACTTCCAGAAAAAACAGAAAATAGACGACGAGGAAGTCATTGAAAAAATCTAACGTTGCTTTTGATTATCTTAATGATCTGTTTGGTAAGACACTTGATACAATCGTCCCGGGTTTTCCTAATGATAACTGATTGGAGTTTAAAGTATGCAGATTCAATGGAATATTCCTTGAGTGTAGTAAAGAGATTCTTGGTGTACTCTTATCATCCCATAGGCTTTCACCAGAAGGGAATCATCGAGAACAATCATGAAATGATGCATTAATATATACCTAAAACAACAGCATCAGTTTCTACATCAGGAACTTTGTCCATTTATGATCAACTATACAAAAAGTATGCTAAGGGATTTTAAATTGAAGAAGGCCTTATGACCAATCAGAACCCCTCATACCCTCAAAACACTAAAACTACTTTGACTTCTACGAATTGACTCCGACTTCGTTAAGAGGCCTCTAGCTATCTTAAATCAATACTACAAGGGTCCGGACTAAAACTACTGAACAGCATCTACCGAAAGTTCCCTTATACTTTCCAGGTTAATTATATTAACTGACTCAACCGGTAACAGTATTAGATCAATCTATACTCCTTAACAGTAGATTTAGAAGGAATCAATCTGCTTCTGAAGTCTTTCGATGAATTTATCAGACTGACTTTGGAAGACTTGAGGTTTGAATTCATCAATCTGATCCACCTGACTCTGCAAATCTTTTACATTATCACAGGATAAAATATATCCATTCTCAGAAAAAGTTCGAACGATTTCTTCCTGGTGATCATCAAGATGCTCTCCATATTCTTTTTTTCGAGCACAAGCAATGACTTTTTTACGCTTTTTAAGGGCACTGACAATTGAACCAGTCCCTCCATGGGTGATTACTATTCTTGCTCTTTCTATAAGATCATCCATCTGTTCCATTGAAATATATTTATGAATTGTAAGATGATCACTTTCATAAAAAGTTTCACCAATTTGTACTATAATCTCATCATCCACGTTAAGCAGATCTACAGCTTCCACAAGACGTTTAAACTGCTGGGTCTGCGTACCTAGTGTTACTAAAATCAATAGATCCACCCCCAGTTTTCAGCTTTCGGATAAAATTCTTTCATAGATTCCCACTGAACCACAAAGAGAGTCGCAATAGGATAGACCATCTTTCCAGACAGATTTGCTGAGTGCTGTTTTGCAAAACTCTCAATGAATATGATTTTTCTTCTGAATATCCATGCGATATAACACATAGGAACAGCAGTGTGTGTTCCCGTAGTTACGATTACATCCGGCCTGTACTTCATGAATAAATAAATTGAACGTAAAATATTCCATCCGAAAATAAACAGGTATCTGATCAGTTGTGCTCTCGTACCATGTACCAGAAATTCAACTTCGAACTTATCTTTCAGATTACTTGTAGCTCCTGTCTTTTCCGTCACCAGAATCGATTTATATTTACTAAAAAGTGGTGACAGTGTAAGTAATTGTGTCAGATGCCCTCCAGCACTTGCAATAAACATAACTTTTTTCATCTGTTTGCCTCTCATCCTTATATCCTGTTCTATAGGACCTTTTTTTATTGTATTTTTCTATTTTTGTTTTAATATTTTGTATTGTTTCCATAAAGAAGGTTACAGGTGCAAAGCTGTCAGTCTCTTTCGTTATTTTAAAAACGTTGGAACCACAAATTTCAGTTCTTCTTTAACGCCCATCAGATCAAACTGTTTCTTGATTGTACCAGCTTGTTTATATGCCCACATAGGGTCCGTAGCATACTGATGGACCATATTCCTGCTTAGATTGAATCTCATCTTGTATAGCGTATTCTGGCCTGCCTTAACCACATAGTTATCCGCAATCCATTTAATCCCTCCAGCTATGGCTTCTTCTGGGCTGAACCATTCAAGTGCATAAGCTCTTTGTGCTCCCCAGAGGTTTGCATTGCTGTCATAAGCACCGATTCCAAACATATTATAGACTAGTTTATCTTTATTCTCTTCCGGAACAGGAGTCTGGGTGGAGTTTATATCCCCAAACTTCGCGTATATGACTTCTACCTTCTGTCCATTGGCAAGAACCGATCCTCCGTTTCCTGTTTCCAGCAGAGTGTGGGCTACAAGGTAATAAGGATTCACTTTGTTCTCTATAGCTGCAGCGAGGAAAATCCCACCTGTACCATCGAGAATTCCTTTACCAGCTAGCATCTGATCCAAAATTTCTACTGTTACTGTAAACATGGAAGGATCGTAACTTAAATCTAGAAACATATATTTATATGTGTCATTGAAAATAAAATTGGAAGGATCCATATTTTTCTTGAGATCAAGCCAGACTGAAAGTCCGCTCTTACCCAACTTCAGAGCATTCTGATACTCTAAATCAACATAATCATTCAGTGTCTTACTATACTGCTCAAAAGTGTAGTTCTGAGATTGTGCACCTTTAAGCATCACAGATGCATACTCTGATGAATTGTCATTTCCTACTACTTCCACCTTGATGGAGTTGACAGGTTTCACCAAAAGATCCTTTTTAAGGAGAAACGAGTATCCTGCATTAGTGATATTATCATAATCCGAGAAACTGCTCGTATCTGCTTCCAATCCATATTCAGCTTGACCTTGAAGGACTCCATTAACATAGTAATTAACAGCTTTGACTCCATGAGGACTCAGCGCTATGCCATTGACCTTAACATCTGTTGAAGGAATAGGCTGACCATCCGCCAACTGATTAATTGTAACCACGGACGGTGCTTTGATCATGGAGAAACTCTGGGTATTTATAATTTTAGTATAGTCATTGCTCATTGCTGAGACTTTCATTACATGACTTCCGTGAGATATCATATCACGGCTCACGACCACTTCGAATCCCATGTTTTTCAGATCTGGATATCCCTTATACTGGGCTGCCAGATCCGGGCGATCTATTCTGTTTACTGTAAGCACAGTGTTATCAAGCATGACGTTGAAATCCTGAAGCCCGCTGTAGGAAAGGACAATTCCACTGATTTTGACATCTTCATTATCGTAAGAAGTCTGAAGTTCAGAAACTTCCAGTACTAATGGCAGTGGATCTGCATAGACATCTTTCACAAAAGCCAGGTACCATGCAGCAAGATAACCAGTTTTACCATTATATTCCGCATAAGCCCAGTCAGCTGTATCAATCTCAAATACTTTCACTTCTTCTCCTCTTGGAATACTAGCAATGATGGAAGAAGATGTAGACGGTGCACTTCTGAAATTGAGAGAAGCGGTATCAACTTTATATATACTATAGCTTATTTCTTTTTCCGGCTCTGGTATTGGTTCAGGTTCTGGAATAATAACGGGTTTTTCATATAGCCTAATTTCTATGGCTTCCAGTCTTTTTTCCATTCCCTCTGTACCAGAAGTGGCTCCATCTCTGGACCATGAAGACCAGCCTATCCCTTGTATATGTGTACGATATTCCACCCCGTATGTATTTGAGATTTCACCTACCAGCCTTATTTTCACGGCTTCCAGTCTTTTCCTCAGACCAGTGGTTCCACTGAGGGCGCTATCTTTTACTTCATTCATCCAACCGAAAGACTGTACATGAGTCGAATAGACAACTGATCCGCTAGGAAGAGAATCAGAAAGATTAATTCTAAGTGCTTCCATTCGAAGCGCTTCTCCTTCAGTTCCACTCTTTGAACCATCCGATACAGATTCCAACCAGCCATATTTTTCTACATGAGTAACATAACTTATTTTACCTTCTGCAATTTTAGTTCTAAAAGGTGTGCTCGTCTCACCATCTATTAAGGTACCTTTAGGTACCAGTTTGACTTCAAAAGCTTCTACACGGTAAGCATAACCTGCAGAGCCAGCTGCATGGCCATTTTTCGCCCAACCAAGCCAGCCGAATTTCTCTACATGAGCGCGATAATACACGTCGTATTTAGGCGCATCTACTCCGGTCAGTTCTATCTTGATGGCTTCCATTCTCAGCTTTCTTCCTTCAGTTCCACTGATCTCATTATCCGTCACATAGTCTTGCCAGCCTATACTCTGCACATGAGCGGAATACCTTACTTGAAGATTCTCATTTCCTTCAACGGAAATCCGCATAGCTTCCATTCTAAGTGCAGACCCAGTAGTCCCGCTGGTCTCACCATTCTCAACCGGTGCGGTCCATCCAAGTTTTTCAACATGTGTTTCATATTGAATCGTTGGTACAGTCGATGCACTCACATTGATTCCATTATTGAAATATATAACTGTTAGAAAAATTGCTGTGAAAACCGAAAGTTTCATAATTTTAGTCATTGGTGCCCCCTAATTTATATCGTATGCTACATCATCATTTTTTAATACATCTTCTACAAAGCTCAGTTGAATTTAATTTCTCCGATCTATTGATATAATAATTATAATTTCTATATTATATTATCATAATTATACAGAAAACAAAACTTCAAAAGTGTGAGTCTTTAGGATATCAGCTGATTCTTATATATAAATTATAATATGAAATTCAAACTAATTATGACTTTCTTAATAAGGATACTTTATAAAAAAAGAAAAGCTCCCTAATTGACATGAATAACATGTCGATTAGGGAGCTAAAACTATTTAATTATCACTTTTGTACAAAAGGTCTTGAAGTACTTCCAGGTGCAGGTGCACCCTTAGGAAGAACTAAGATCTTAATAGCTTCAAGTCTCTTAGCTAATCCAGCAGTACCAGCCTCTTCACCATTTTTAGCCCAATCCAGCCAACCGTATGTCTGTGCATGAACCTGATAATAAACATCATAGTTTGCTGCATCTTCACCAGTCAGCTCTATAACAATCGCTTCAAGTCTCTTTGCTTCACCAGTGGTTCCGCTTTCATCGCCATCAGAAACATAATCAAGCCATCCATATGTCTGAACATGAGTTTTGTATCTGACACCAAGCTTTTCATTATCAACTATATTGATATTAATCGCTTCAAGTCTCTTAGCAAGTCCCGTTGTACCACTTTCTTCGCCATCGCTGACGTATTCCTGCCATCCAAATGTCTGTACATGGGTTCTGTATTGGATTGACTGTTCAAGTACAACTGGTTCAGCCTTAACAACTGTTACAGTCTTAACTGTTTCATGACCAGCTCCATCAACGAGTTTGAACTCGAATGTGTTCTCGCCATCAACCAGCGTAGCTTTATAGTCAAATACCTTTTCAGTCTGTCCATTTATAACCAGGTCAGCTTCATACTTGAAGATCTGGTTGTCAGCTTCAAACAGTGTCAGGTATCCAAGGTTATCAGATAAAGTAAGTCTGATGGTCGCCTCTGAAGAGTTGGATTCTCTGTCTAGAACTTCTGCTTCAATAACTGGAGCAGTTGTATCAACGTAGAATCTTCTTGCAAGACTTCCCTCAGCACCATTCTCTGAAATAGCCTGAATCGTCATTTCCTGATATCCATCTTCTAGTTCAACATCTGCAGTATACTTGAATGCTGGTCCCTGATATAATGTGGAACCGTCATCCGGGTGTAGTACAGTTGCATTTTCCATGAATTCAAGAGTAGCTTCTACAGTACCATTGATCAGTACTTTTTCAAGATAGTTTACGTTAGTAACATATCCTTCTACGTGCACTGTGCTCTCTGTGTACATTTCAAGCAGCGCTGGTTCCAGGATATAGATAAATGGATCAGCATCAAATGGAACATCCACTTCGAAGGTGGACATATTGAGTAATCCGTCAAATGCTACAATCTCAATTGTAGTAACATCAGGTGCAGCTTCTGGAAGTGTATAGGTGTATGTGTCTTTTCCTTCTTCTGCGTAAATCATTTGTTCGCCTATGACAAATACATAGAGTCCTACGCCTTCATCACTTGCTTTGAATGTAAGTGTTCTTGTCTCTGCATCATAAGAAACAACTTCCATTTCAGGTGCTGTTGTATCAACAGTCACTGGCATCTTGTAAGACTGATATTCACGGTCTCCCTGAATCTTAGCAGTGATTTCGTAAACATACTGTCCATCTTCAACCACTTCACCCTTAACGGTACCATCCCATAGTCCATCTAAAATAATGGAATAAGGATTGTATCTTCCGTCATCAGTAAAGTCTTTTCTTTCGAACTGACTTGTATAGATATTTCTGAGTAAATTACCATCTACATCTGTGATTCTGTAATTTACTTCTTCAGCATTTCTCATAAAGGATAGAATTGGGAATGTATGGTCTGTTCCTTCTTCTGCTCCCACTTCAGTTCCTGGATTGATGAAAACTTCTTCTGAACCGTTAAAGTAGATTCCATCTTCAAAAATATATCCAAATCCGGAAGTTTCAAAGTAGGAAGGTCCGAAAGCATCACTTGTGATAAGACCGTCTATGATTGCTGGTTCTGCCCAGTCGCCATAGAAGCCTACAAAAGGAACGCTCAAAGTTGGGTTCATGTCTAATGGGTCTATTAATTTTACAAAACCTTCAACAAACATATTTCTTGCGATTGGATCCTCTGAAAAATCAACGGCTACTGTAAATGTAGCTGTTCCATTTGCAGGAATTACAACTGTTTCAGGTGCATCAACTGATGCATCAACGTAATCAGAATCAAGTCCTGTTACTGGAGTGCTTCCAAAATTCGCTACATAGTCTTTCAGCGTTACTGTATCAATATTATAAGTCACTTCATCATCGCTGTAGTTTCTAGCGGTAAATTTCATTGAGAAGTTCTTTGCCTCAAAGTCTTTCAGTTCAACCTTTGCTTCACCAGTAACTGAGCTTTCCAGTGTAACTGGAGTTGTTACTGCTCCGAAAAGATTCATAAGACCTGAGCCCTGTCCTCTTGGAGAAATTTCAACATCATAAGAGTCAAATACTTGAGTTGCTGTATTCATTAGAAGCATTTTGACCATTTCTGATTTTTCTTTTGGAGATAACCCTTCAAATTCTGCATCAACATATTCCATAACAAGTGCGGATCCACCAGCAACATGAGGTGCTGCCATGGATGTTCCACTCATCATTCCGTAAGTGTTGTTGTTCATTGTTGAGTAGATCTGCCCACCAGGAGCAGTAAGTTCAGGTTTCAGCTCTAGTGTAGGTGTCGTTCCCCATGAAGAGAAATCGGACATCTGACCAGCAGTTGGATTCGCTACTTGTATCGTTCCTGTTTTAAAAGTAAGAACTTTATTCTCAAGATTTTTCAGTTCAACACCTGCAGTGTTACCGATAAATACAGCAGGAATAGTAAGACCTGCTGGGTACTGCATGTTGATCAGATCGTTACCGCTGTTATTAAATACGATAACACCAATTGCGCCTGCATTTTTTGCGTTTGTGATTTTATCTGTAAACGCTAAATTTCCTCTGCTGATCAGTGCAACCTTACCAGAAACTTCAGTAAGTTCTTCAGGTGAACCAAATCCACCAAAAGCATATTCCACATTTGCTGGAAGTGTTGCCGGGTCCGTAGGACCTGCAAGACTCATCGCAGCTTTTTTCTCAACATCATCAAGCATATAAGAAAGATATCTAGCCTGCTGGTTTGTATTTTCAACAGAAGCTACCTGTATTGTTGGTGCGTTTAATCCAGGAGCACCTACAACACCAACATCAGGATTAGCTGCCCAAGGATAAGAACCATAAGTACCATCCCATCCATAGTTGATCTTACCGGAGTTACCGGCAGATATAGCAGCAACGATTCCGTTATCAACCGCATTCTGCAATGCGACATTTTCAGCTGAATCAGCAACATAGAAACTTGCTGTTGAGCCTAAACTCATATTGATGACATCAGCGCCTAATTTGATTGATTCATCTATTGCTACTAAATAGATATCTGAGAATGTAGTTGCATAGATTGGATCGTTTGAGAACACTTTCATTGCAAGAAGCTGAGACTTAGGTGCGATACCTTTGATTCCACCATTCTCCACATCACCATTCGCACCTGCAGTTCCTGCAACGTGCATACCATGCATGGATGGGTCTGGACCTTTGTCTATGACTTCATTGTTAAGATCATAGTAGTTGTAGCCGTAAGGTACTTTATTTGTAAAATATTTACCTTTGAGCCCGAGTGCATTTACCTCAGTCTCTGTAAGTGCAACTTCAGTTTCGGATGAAAGAACCATATCTCTATGTCTGTAGTCAATTCCTGTGTCCAGGATTGCTACGATCTGCTCTTCACCTTCATAATCTAGTGCCCATGTTTCTGATGCAGTTACCATGTCTCCACTTGTAACCATATCAATAGTAGTTTCTGGTTTCTCATATTCATTTGCCAGATAAACTTTTTTAACATCAGGAATTCTTTCGATGATTTCAATTTCGTTAAACTTAACAATTCCACTAAATCCGTTCATTGCAACAGTAAAGCTATGCTTATACTCCATCGCAATAGATTTAGATTGAATTATATTTTTAACGTTCTGCTGTTTTGAGACAAGATTACTTGTAATCTCTTTTTTCTCATTTACAGAAAGATTTTCATAACTGATGTTCTTTTCAGAGGCAATCACGATCCCTGGTTTTGATTTCAGTTCAACGATGATACGAACCTCTTCCTCAGCATCAAAGAAACCATCTAACGTATCAGATAATTTTCTTGATGTCAGTGATTCTTCATACTTGGCCTTCACTTCTTCCAATAAAGGATTAGTGTCAGCAAGTACTTGTTTAGGAACTAGAGCTCCTGAAAAAGCGAGTAAAAATGCGAGTAATGCTACCGAAAATTTCTTGATTTTCAAATTACTTCCTCCCTCAATTCAATTTTAGTAGTAGTTATATCTTCTCCCCCTTTCCTAATTGATGATAATATTCGGACTATATTTATTATAAAGTGAAGACCTCATCATTTCAATCAAATTTTGCAGATTATTAATATGTTTCTTGAATTTATAGATAAAATGGCAATAAATATCATTATTTGCAACCTAATACGCATAAGTTCAAATATTCTTAATATTTAATTGTAAATATGTTCATAATGTATTTTGACTATTAAAGCAATTTCATACTATATAGCCATAATTTCTATTAAAGCCTTCATAGATTCTTCTTATTTTCATATGAACATTTTTCGATAGAAGGAAGTTTTTTAATAGATTTTCTGTTATTATTAAATAAGAAGTCAGAATAATGAAACTAACTGGCTTGTCGATGCAAATATCAAATATGTTTCTTAAGATAAAGGAGAGGAATTAGTATGAAAATTGATTTATCTAACCCGAGAGTGATCTTAGCTAACGAAATACGGGAAAAATTAAGAAACGTAGAATTCGAAGGACCTGAACTTATGGCTATGGCTGTTGGAGGTTCTGTTTCACGGGGACAGGCAGATGCTTTCTCCGACCTTGAACTTTTATGTTTCTGGGATATCTTCCCAGATCTTGAGACCCGAAACGCTCTTGTAGATTCTATTGGAGCAGAACTCATTTTCCCTATCGACGATGACCAGAATGAAGACAATCTTATTCTCAAAGGGATACAGATTGACGTCATGCACAACACTGTAGACTATTATGATAATATGATTTCTGATGCATGGGAGTTTCATCTTGCAGACTATCAGACACTTGGCTTCCTTGATACCATCACTTATGCTTATCCTCTTTTCGGAGAAGATATCCTGAATGTATGGAAGGAAAAGACCAAAGTCTATCCAAGAGAACTGGCAATCAACGTGATTTTTGACAATCTGGTGAAACTTCATAATGGAAATATAGAACTATTTATACAAAGAGATAATCCTACTGAATTCTATGCTCAGATGGTTGCAATACAAAGAAAACTGTTCAATATCCTTTCTGCAATCAATAACTCATATGCTGGAGGCTTTAAATGGATGTATCCTGAACTGGAAAGCATGGAAATTGCTCCAGTAAACATCGCAGTCAGGTTCAAGCAGATGTTCGTAGGCAATAAGTTTGAAGCTGTAGAGGATCTCTACGCATTGGTATTCGAGACCCTATTCCTTGTCAAACATAATCTGCCTGAAATCGAATTTAATGTAGAAGAGACATTTGACAAGTTCATGATCAAAAGATTACCACTTTAATTTACATGATATTTTCCTTAAGAAACCTCTACAGGCTAGCTGCTAGTCCTGTAGAGGTTTCGTTTTTTCAAGGCAGCACATACCATTTTTCATCTCTTCTTCAGATGCTTCTCCTCTATAGTCTCCCAAATTCCTGTTTATTATATGGACTATCCTATACAACCTACCCTAATAATTAGTATAATTGGAATGATAAATTTCAAACTACCATGTTATAATCAGGAAATAGTGAGGTGAAATTCGTATGCTCGATTATTTATTGCAATTATCATTCTTAGGACTGATTGCTTTGATGGGTTTATTCGGCTTATATATGATTTTGACAATGTTCAGAGGAACGTCTCCTTTTCAGAAAATAAACCGCATTACGATTCTAGCAGTACTGATGACTTTTTCCGGTCTGATCTTTCTAAGATACAGCTTGTTTAATTCTGTGCTTGGGTCCGTACTTGTCTTACTATTAATTCGAATATCATACGTCATCTATATAGACACTGAATGATTCTAAGGAGAAATGTAATGATTAAAAGAGAAGTATTTAAAACTACAATAAAAGAAGAAAAAACCTTGAACTACTTGATAGATTTTCCTGATGATTATGAAGCAAACAGCAGTAAGAAGTTTCCTCTTCTTCTCTTTCTTCATGGTATGGGCGAAAGAGGAGATAATCTTGATCTTCTCTATAACAACGGAATACCCAAGCTGATCAATGAGGGCATGAAATTTCCATTCATCACCGTAATGCCCCAATGTCCAGAAACATCCTTCTGGACAGAAGAATCAAAATCCCTGAAACTGCTCTTAGACTCTATCATCGAACATCATAATGTCGACATAGATAGAATCTATATCACAGGCCTAAGCATGGGTGGCTACGGCACTTATGAGATGCTCACACGGTATCCTGACCTTTTTGCCGCAGCAGTCCCCATCTGTGGTGGAATCGGCAGCATGTATACCCGTATGAATCTTCTTCAATTAAAAGATACCCCGCTTTGGATTTTTCATGGAAAGATTGATGATGTGGTGCCAGTAAAAGAATCAGAAAACATCTACGAGGCACTTGAAATTATCGGTGCTGAGGATCTATTCATCACAATCTATCCCGATCTGAAACATGACTCCTGGTCAAGAACCTATGATAACCACGAAGTATATGATTTCCTGCTGAGACATAGCAAATAAAAGTAACTTGTAAATATGATATATTTGTAACAATCACTTTATTCTAGTATTAAAGTGATTGTTTAATTTTAAACAATTTACGGTATGTATAAATTTTAAAGATATGTGTATAAATATGACCACTATATATTATAATAGTAATAAATTACAAATATGCTTTTATCTAAAATTACGCATATTTAAGTATTGCAGATATAATTAAATGAGGAGGACATATGAATGAAAATATTTTTCTACTAGCTAAGAACGGAAATAAAGATGCTATAGAATTAGTGATCAAAGCCGTAGAGCCCTTTATCTTCAAACAATGCGGTAAAATGAAGCTCCGTGAGTATGATTTTGAGGATCTTCGCCAGATCTGTTATCTAGCAGTCATCAAAGGTATCCCTAAGATCAATGAGGAGCATCTTGATTCCGCACCTTCCTACTTGATGAAATGCATTCACAATGCATTGAAGTATGAAGCAAGAAGAGTTCTTTCAAAGCCGGAAGATGCGAGTATCGAGACCAAAGATAAAGATGGTATAACCTATTCCGATAAACTGGTTTCAGAAAAAAACACAGAACAGATCTTCTTCCGAAATCATCACACATCGGTGGTCAAAGAAGCCTATGAAAGTCTAAACCTCGAAGAAAAAACCATCTTGTCCTTCTTCATCACCGATCCTTATGGAGGATTAAAACGGTATTCCGAACTTTACAGTGCAGACTACCGCAAATCCAGATACCTGAAAGATAAAGCCTTAAAGAAGATGAAAAACATCTTAGAATCATCTAATGAAGATGATTTTGATCTTTAATTTCCGTCAGAAATAAGAAAAATAAGCAATAGAAAATTGTATCTGCATTTAAATAGAATTCAGGAACCTGGTGATTGTCTCCAGGTTTTTGTTTATGAAATTATATACATAAAATTTAGCAGGTTCCTCTCAATTTAACTTGAAATAATTATCCCTGTGGTAAAATATTCATTGAGAGGTGCATCAAAATGGATAAAATCAATGAAATAGTCAAGCTCATGAAAAAAGCTGAAACCATTCTTTTTCTTACAGGCGCTGGTATGTCTACTGAATCAGGCCTAAAAGACTTCAGATCAAAAGACGGACTTGGAAGCAGCACTTATGAAGGGTATTACCCGGAAGAAATCCTGTCCAGAGATTTTTTCTTCCAGAAAACCGAACTTTTTTACCAGTATCTTAAAGAAAAACTCAATGTCACCGGAATCTCACCCAACAAAGGACACCTGATCCTTACTGAGTGGGAGAAGCTGAAAGACATCACCATCATCACTCAGAACATTGATTCCCTTCATCAGAAAGCCGGTAGTACAAAGGTTGTGGAAATTCACGGCACATTAGCAGAATGCACCTGTACAAGCTGCAAAACAGGGAGATTACTGAAAGACGTCTTTAGAGAAGGTTATCAGTGCCCCTGCGGAGGCCTTTATAAGCCAGACATTGTTTTGTATGATGAAGAAGTCACACAGATTGTAGAAGCCTTCAGACTTGCCAGAGAAGCAGATCTTCTCATTGTGCTAGGCACCTCCTTGAAAGTTTATCCTGCAGCAAGTATTCCCTCGATCTATGGCGCCAGCCAAAAAGGGCTTGTCATCATCAATCGTGATGAGACCCCTTACGCTCATGATTACAGAGTCATAGAAATTAATGAGGGTATTGGAATGACCTTGGATAAAATAAACAGAGTACTGACGAAGTCTTAGAAAAAAAGATAATATCAATAATCGATGCCTGGAATCTTCGATGATATGTGAGATTCCGGGCATTGACTTCGTTAAACATGGTTTATATGTGTATAATTCGTAACAAATCTAAGATTTAACAGTAATGTTATTATTTTTCTTATGATTCGCTGAATATTTCTTAATTTATCTGTTTTGTAATACATTCCAGATGAAATCAAGTATAATTGGTAAGTGAAATCAAAAAGAATGACTACGTACCATGGAGGTATTACAATTGGGAAGAAAAGAAAAAAGTAAGTATAAAAAGAAAAAAAGCGGAAAAACAGGCTTATTGATCGGTCTGGTGATCCTTCTGTTTTTTGCAGGATTCGGATATGCATATCTGGATAATCTCTTGAACTCAACCAACCACGAGGCGATTGCTGAAGATGATGGTGAGCTTGGAATTGGTGATTCAGAGTTTAATTATGATAATTCTGAAGTTGAAATTCCTGGCGAAGGTGAAGATGAACCTGAAACTGAAACAGATGAACTTCCATTTTACTATGAAGATGTTGAAGGAGTCATTAATATTGCACTATTTGGTGTTGATGCACCAGTAGGCCAGCGTGGTCGAAGTGACTCAATGATGATTGTCACTGTAGATAAGAATTCAAAGAAGATCAAAATTTCATCCCTCATGAGAGACAGCTATGTCAATATTCCTGATCGAGGAATGGATAAATTAAATCATGCTTATGCTTTTGGTGGACCTGAACTTGCATTAAGAACGCTTAATTCCAACTTCCATCTGGATATAAGAGATTATGCAACCGTAAACTTCACGACCCTACCTAAAATCATTGATATTTTGGGTGGTATCTCTATATCAGTAACCCGGGCAGAATCAGATCAAATATCTGGTATTTCATCGGCTGGAACCTATAATCTTACTGGAGGTCAAGCACTTGAATATTCAAGAATCAGAAAGATCGATTCTGACTTTGCAAGGACTGGAAGACAAAGAACTGTCATCGAAGCGATTATCAATAAAATGCTCAAGAGTCCTGTAACCTCTTATCCGAATATATTGAGTAAAGTACTCCCACTGGTAACTACAAACCTGAAATCAAATGACATTCTGAGTCTAGCCGGTAGTGTAGTGACAAATGGAATCAGAACCATCGAGCAGAACAGATTCCCCGAGGAATCCGCTTCCTCAGGACAGTCAATCAGAGGGATCTACTACTATGTATTCAACAGAGAACAGACTATCCATACTATGGGTAAATATATTTATCTGGATGAGACAAATGAAGCGGTTGAGACACCAACACCTTAGTCATCATCAGCGCCTGAAATGAACATTCAGGCGCTTTTAAAACTGTCAAAAATCTTCAGTTTATTATACGTATTCTTTTGTGACACTCTTTAATAGATATCACTCTGATTAACTTTTATAGAATACTTGAATTAAGATACAAAGCGACTATACTAGATTTAGGTAATAGACAGTGGAAATCTCCACAAACAAAGAGAGGAAACATCAGATGAACAGATATCGTAAATTAACCTATGGAGGCCTCATGGGCGCTCTTGTATTTCTAGGCACTTATATTTTATCTTTTCCGATTCCAACCGGATATCTTAATTTTGGAGATGGAATTATACTGATCAGCTCAATTATTCTAGGCCCCTATGCAGCGGTGCCCGCCGCCATTGGTTCCATACTGGCAGATATCACTGCAGGTTTTGCCATGTATGTTCCTTTCACCTTCGTGATCAAGGGACTTGTCGCTTTCGTTCCTGCAATGATGCTCAAAGGAAAGAAACTCACCTGGAGAACTATGATCCTACCATTTACCATTGCAGAACTGATCATGGTTTCTGGATACTTCATCGCAGATACGATCCTTTGGGATCTAGGTGGTATCGCAGCGGTTCCATTTAATCTTCTTCAAGGATTCTTCGGCATTATTGTCGGTATTGCAGGATCCACAGTCATTCTGAAAAGCAGCATCAAAAGATATAAATAAGAAAAGACTCCATGTATAAATGAAGGCTTAATGGATACTCAAGCTCAATCCATCTCAGATGGAAAGTGAGGATGTAGAATCACATTAAGCTTTTGTTATATCCTCTGCTTAAGATGGAAAACTCGCCGTATTTGTATATTGAACGTTCTTTCATGCGAATCTGCATTCATTGATTGAACTCTAAAATAATGCTATATTTGACATAAGAAACTAAGTAAGGAGAACTCTATGAAAAAGATATTTGCCATACTGCTCATCTTATTGGGCGTAGTCCTTATAATTTCCCCGAAACTGAAAAATCTGGTCGTGGAACAGAAACTGAAAGATACAGTGGATGTCATAGAAAGCATCACATCGGAAGAGATCAAGGTCAATGAAGAAAGTGATGAAGCAGAATTTGATTTCTCTATCGTGGAAGACGTCAGTGTTACAGGAACCTTGATGGATAGCGGAAAGATCAATACAAATCTTCTTATCGGTCAGCTGGTCATTCCAAGCGTAGATATGAATATTCCGATCTTCAAAGGGATCAACAATGCAAATCTTCTAGCCGGTTCAGCCACCATGAGACAAGACCAGAAAATGGGTACAGGAAACTATCCCCTGGCAGGTCACTACATGAAAGAAAAAAATGTCCTCTTCGGCTCCCTCATGGATGTCAAAGAAGGAGATCTCATCAGGACGACAGACAAAGAGACCATCTATGAGTATGTCACCTATGAAGTCAAGGTGGTTCCCGATACAGCACTTTACATCATTGATGACCAGGAAGCAGAAAAAATCGGGAAACCGATCATATCTATCATGACCTGTTACTACTCCTCTAACACTGAAAAAAGATATTTTGTCATGGGTGAATTAGTAGATTCCTATCCCTATACAGAAGATGCTTTTCATGCTGAATAATCAGCGGGCATGTCAGTTCCCCAATAACTCTATCTGATAGGATAATCAAATATGAATCTAATAGAGCCATCAGGCAGTTTTAAATGACTGCTTGATGGCTCTATTGGTCCCTGTATTACTTACTTACTGACTGACTTACTGGCTTACTTACTAATTGACTGACTCTATCTTCTTAATTCTGAACATAAGAAAGGAACCTGGAAATGCTTACTTCAATCATCACGCAATAGATAAAGGGTTATGCACCGTTAAAACCAGGTTCCAGTGGCATGATCGATGCAGTAACACTTCCGTTTATATACGGAAAATGAAGTTCTCAAAATACAACGATTCACAATGATAAATGTACCATAATCGATACTACTTTACAATAAGAATAGTAACCAATATAAGACTTGGAATGCGAATTACATAATTCGTAAATCTGTTATTTTCAACTGCACCTTACTTATTCCATTATAAGTATTGATGTCAGGATAATAGAGAATATCGCATTTACTGTTCTTCAGTTCCATGGTCAGGTCTCCCACTTCTCTACTTTGCACTTCCCTTATATAATCAGCAACGTGTTTTGCTCCATAGAAGTATACTCCCTCTACATTGACACCTTCCACATTGAAGACAAGCTTCAGATGATCCTTGTCTTTGCCCATAAGATAAACCTGCTGAATGAGGAGATTTTTCTCCGCAAAAATCGGTTTCGGATTGGCTTTTCCGAAAGGCTCAAGTCTTGAGAGGCTTTGAATGAATTTCTCAGTGATGATCGCCGGATTAAGCTTTGCATCGATGGTCACCTTGGGAATGAGGTCTTCCTTATTTAACTGCGCCTTGCCCTGCAGATCCTGCCTGAAGGAGTCCAGGTTATCTTCGTTCATCGTTAACCCTGCAGCCATAGGATGACCACCGAATCTGATCAGGAAGTCTTTCGAATGGTTGAGGCCCTCGAAGATATTATATTCCTCAATGGATCTTGCTGAGCCTTTAAGGCCATTTTCCGTCTTCGTCAGAACAATGGTCGGCCTGTAATATCTTTCCTTCACTCTGCCCGCAATAATGCCTGCAAGACTTTCATGGACATCCTGAAGCTTCAGTACAATCACCTGGTCGGTTTCTCTTTTGTTATTTCTGATTTCTTCCTCAGCCAGGATAATTCCTTCGTCTGTCATGGACCGTCTGGTCTGATTGAGTTCATAGAGGTCCCTGGCAAGGATCTTCGCTTTCTCCCCTTCGGAGAATAGAAGATCTACTGTCATCTTCGCAGTGGATAGTCTTCCTGCAGCATTGAAGCAAGGTCCCAGAACAAATCCGATAATGTAGGTGCTGATGTTTCTGATATCCACCTTGCTGGCTTCCGCCAGCGCAAGCAGTCCTTCATTTCTGATTTCCTTCAGCATTTCCAGTCCATGTTTCACTATGATTCGATTTTCACCAGTAAGGTCCACTATGTCTCCCACGGTGGCGATGGCAACATAAGGAATAAATTCCATCAGCTCCTCTTCCGGTATCCCTAGCTCCTGATACAGACTTGTGACAAGCTTATAAGCGACTCCAGCACCACATAGCATCTTGTATGGATAAGCACATTCCTCCTGCTTGGGGTTCACCACAGCGTCCGCTGGGGGCAGCACCTGCTTCTTCACCCCGTCTTCAAGAATATAGGGTACATCATGATGGTCTGTGACAATGATGTCAAGACCGATTTCCTTCGCATAGACTACCGCATCCATGGCGGAAATTCCGTTGTCAAAGGTGATGATGAGATCCACTCCATCGTCTTTTGCCTGCTGAACCATATCCCGATTGATCCCATAGCCATCTATGATTCTATCGGGAATCTCATAATCCACATCAGCGCCTACCTTCTGTAGTGCCGATAGTGCTACAAAGATGCTCATGGACCCGTCGATATCAAAATCCCCCACAAGTCTGATCTTCTTCTCTTCATCCATGGCCGAAAGAATCATCTCTATGGCCACATCCATGTCTTTAAGAAGTGCCGGATCATGAAGCTTAGATAGATCAGGTTCCAGATAGTCCTTGATTTCCTCCAGGGTTCCCGGGCATCTGTTGATGAGGCATCTGCAGATTTCTTCCGGTAACCCGATGGTGCTGCTTAGCCCTTTATAGTCGTATTTGATGTTTTTGATCAGCCATTTACTTTGCATTTATATTTACCTTCTCCTATATGTCGATTCTTATTCATTGAGTAAGACAATATCAAGAAAATGCTGTCCTACTACTTCTATTATTTCAGATTCACTTTTATATTATACCTGTAAAACATGATTTAGCCAAAAAAATAAGCCCGAACCAACAAGTGGTCAGGACTTATTTTATCTGTTCTGTTGTAAATTAATTTCTATTTGAATTTCGGATAGAAGAACTTCAGATTCAGGTTCGCACCAGGATTTTTAAGCATGTATACTTCAATCTGCTCTTTGATTCTTTTCGCCTGTTTCTGCGCCCATCCAAGATCTGTTGCATATTCATGATTCATTCCTTCAGGGAAGTTGAATCTCATCTTGAACAGTGTATTCTGACTTGAACTTCTGTTAATATAGTTCTGACCAATCCACTTGGCTCCGCCCATGATGGCCTCTTCTACTGTGAACCACTTGTTTCCTACCTCATAAGCCTTCTGTGCTCCCCATAGATTAGGATTGGTATCCCATGCGCCTATTCCGAATACATTGTAGACCAGTTTTTCCTTGTCTTCTTCTGGAATACTGTCCGGAATGATGGTGGATTCATCACCGAATTTAGCATAGGTTGCAGTAACCTTCTGGCCTTTGGCCAGAGTCGATGTACCATGCCCTGTTTCGAGAATGGCATGGCTTGCAAGATAGATCGGATTGACATTATAGGTTTGACCAGCTAGAAGGAATGCTTCTCCCATATCATGAAGGACACCCTTGTTCATCAGCATATTATCCAGCTGAGTAGCTGTCACAGCCAGGTCCTCATCGTATCTGAGATCCATGAACATATACTTATTGGCTTCATCATAGATGAAATTCCCTGGATCCAGATGATACTGAATCTCGTTCATGGTTGCATTTACAAAGCCTCCATGAGAGATCTTAGGCCATACTGACTTCTTCGTTTCCAGTACCGCATACTCATCTCTTGTCTTTGACTGCTCTTCTACTATATAACGGTCCGTTGCTGATCCTCTTAAAACATATGTTTTCGAATACAGCGTTCCATCCTTACCCAGCATTTCAATTCTTAAGGAATTCATTCCATTTGAATAAAAATCTGTTCCATTCAGTGTGAAGGAATAGTTTGCATTCTTATAACCTGTATAGGTGCTGAAGCTGCCAGTATCAGATGAGGCCGTTCCATAGTTTACAGCGCCCTTGTCAACTCCATTGACATAGTACTTCATTCCTGTGACGCCATCCGCATTCAGAGCATATCCTGACACAGTGACTCCAGAGGTCGGTACCGCCTGACCATCTGTTATTCCTTTTATGGTCATGACAGGTGCCGGTTTTGTCAGATTGAAAGTCGATGTGACCTTCTTCACTGTTCCATCCTTGGCTGTAGCTGACACAACAAGTGTGTGATTCCCAACCGCAAGGGTGGTCTTATCAATGGTGAATCTGAATCCTAATTTTTCCAGATTATAGCCTTCACTATAAAGGGTATTCAGTTCAGGGCGGTCATATCTTTCCACATTGATTGTTTTTCCGTTGATGGTGGCTGTAACGGAAGTTACACCATCCATGGTCACCGCTCTACCGAATATGTTTATATTCTCATTATTGTATGTGGACTTCGGTTCATCTATCAGAAGCACTGCAGGTTTTTTCACCACTACAGGCGTCTCTTCCTTAGGCTCTTCAACCTGTGGAGGGGTTACGCTTACCATGGCAGCCAGATATTGACTTGAAACCCACCCTTTCTTCCCGTTAAAAGTCACATTGGACCAGCCATTGGATGTGGAATAGATTGAAACTTCCCCATTCTTAGGTATGGTTAAAATAATAGCATTTCCTGTTCCGGCTCCGGATCTCATATTGAGATTCACAGTCGTCTTACTTGTTCCAATTATGCCAGGCACCACCGGTTCAGGTGCTGGAGTTACAGGTGCTGGTACTGTTGGTGCTGGTTGTGCTGGAGGCGTCACCGCTGTCATGTACTGTGAAGATGCCCATCCTGTTTTGCCATTATAGGTCACGTTGGACCAGCCATTGGATGTGGAATGGACTGTCACTGTCGACCCCTTTGGTATAGTCAGTATGATATTATTGCTTGTCGAAGCACCTGATCTCATATTTAGGTTCTCAGTCGTCTTGCTGGTTCCTGCTGTGACTGGTGCAACCGGTGCAGGTGTAACTGGGGCTGGTGTAACTGGTGCAGGTACTGTTGGGGCTGGCGGCGTCACTGCAGTCAGATACTGAGCTGATACCCATCCAGTTTTGCCGCTATAGGTCACATTGGACCATCCGTTTGACGTGGAATGGACTGTCACCGTCCCTCCACTTGGAATCGTCAGGATAATAGCGCTTCCTGTTCCAGCTCCTGATCTCATATTAAGGTTCACCTTCGTCTTACTGGTTCCTGCTGTAATCGGTGTAACCGGTGTAGGTGTAACTGGGGCTGGCGTCACTGGTGCCGAAGGAGATGTCACTGCTTTAATTCCTGTCAGATACTGACTTGAAACCCAACCTTTCTTTCCGTTATAGGTCACATTGGACCAAGCTCCGGATGTAGAATTGATTGTGACGCTACTGCTTTTAGGAATAGTCAGCATAATAGCATTTCCTGTTCCTGCTCCAGTTCTCATATTTAGATTAACCGTGGTCTTCCCTGTTTTCAGCGTTACCACAGAACTTACCGGTGGAGTTATCACTGCACTTCCATTAGCTGCCTGGAAAGAAACATAGGAAGGATTCGCTGAAATATAAAGACCGTTGTCCAGTCGATACATTTCTTTTCCTGATACAGCTATCTTCTGGAGTGAATTGAATTTTGTCCCCTGGTTAAACACTTTCGTTCTGGCATTCCAGTCCGCTTTCGAATAGGTCCAGATAGAAGATACCTTTACAGTCACTACACCTTGGACCTCATTGATCACTGTAGCCGCTTCAACCATCACAGGTTCTTTGTAGTTTACTGCTACCACTGAAGTCAGTCCAACTGTTAGTGCCACTGTCGTCTTCAGAATCATATTCCTTGCATTTTTACTCAGCATATCCTTTTCCTCCTACATTATAAATAGTGCTCATAAGCTTCTATTACATGTTACCAAAGCCAAACATATTTATTTTCATCACATGTTTATTTATACATTAATTATAGTTATCTAAAATAAATTATAGCACTCTTAACGGGTTTGTGAACCGAAATCACCAATAAAACAAATGGTTTCATCGAAAAATTCACATATAAGAGCATATTTCTTCGATTTTATGAATGGAACTATAATTATTCCTGAAAGATCTAAATAATAGCATATTCTTTGCATAAGTCATCTATATTAAAAAAGAACACCCGAATAATCTCACTTATTCAGGTATTCTTTAGTTCCTATTCAGCTCTTTGTTTGTTATCCATTATGCTTTCATTCATTAATAGTAGCGATCATTCTTAGAATCTTACTATTAGATTCTATCCTAAGATTCTTACTACCTTTTTTTACATACCTTAAAGTTTTAAGCTTCTATTTACTGAACTGATCTAAAAGGAAATTGTACTGCATATCCTCACGAAGTTTCTTCGATTCTTCTTCGAGCCCTAATGTTTCAAGAATCCTGAAGCCCATTTCCATGGAAGTACCTGCTCCTCTTCCTGTCAGAATATTTCCTGATGACACAAAAACTTTGTCCAGATAGGATTCTGGTGAGATTCTGCCTTTATAAGTCGGAAAGGATGTCACTTCATGACCCGAGAGTATTCCCGCCTGATCCAGCACCCACGGTGCTGCACATATGGCGCCGATGTAGGTTCCATCCTCATCATACTTTTTAAGAAGCTCAATGACGCTTTCATTTTCAGCCAGATTATTCACTCCAGGAACTCCTCCTGGAAGATAGATCAGATCATAGATATCATTGTAGATATCGATAAAATCCAGTCTCACATCACTTTTTACAGTGATATTATGAGCTCCAGTCACATATTCCTTCTCCGTGGTGGAGCAGATCTGTACATTCACCTTTGCCCTTCTTAAAATATCAATGACAGAAACCGCTTCAATTTCCTCAAAACCAGGTGCAAGAAGTACCATTACTCTTTTATTCATTTTTCCCTAACCTCCTGTGTATACCCTTTTTCAGGTTTATATTTAGCTATATGCTATAGATTAGCTACATTATACCATGATTGAATAAAATAAATAGGATTCACAGGCTGGAATCATAACAAAAGAGGTAATTTTCTGTTAATTTTATAATTTTTCTTATAACTCATTAAAAATACGGTCCAGAATTCTGCTGTTTAAAATGCTTTCATCCAGTGTCAGTAAAGGTGCTCTCTTTTCAAGAATTGCTTTGGAAAAGTCCTCAAATTCCAGCGTATATCTATGACATTCAGGCACAAAAAGCTCTTCTTTCCCCTCTTTTGTATATAAGGTGATGATACCCTCGCTGTCTAGAAAGCTATCCGGAATTTCAAGTCTTCCCTTCGTACCAATAATTTCACTGTAGTTTTTGCCGAAGGCATTAAACCCTGCATGAAGTGACGCGGTCTTGCCATCCTCATATTCCATGAGAACCGATACCTGAACATCCACTCCATTCTCCATCTTTGCAGAAGCTGCGATTTCTACTGGTTCTTCTTTCATGATCATGCTGGCAAAGTTCACCGGATAACAGCCCACATCATAAAGAGCACCTCCACCCAGTTCTCTCTTCATCTTGATGGTGCCTTCCCTATCCAGGAAGAAACGGAAGGTGGAATCCACATGTCTCACTTCACCAAGAAGTCCGCTTTCAAGAATTTCCTGGATCTTTTTTGTTCTCTCCGTATATCTGTACATGAAAGCTTCCATCAGAATCACATTATGCTTCTTTGAAACCTCCACCATTTCTCTCACTTCTTCTTCTGTCAGCGCCAGTGCCTTCTCACACAAGACATGCTTTCCTGCCTCCATGGCCTTGATCACCCACTCCTTGTGGAGCGAATTGGGCAGTGGAATATAGACAGCATTGACTTCTTCATCCTTTAGAAGCTCTTCATAGCTTTGGTACTGCTTCTCCGGATGAAACAACTCTTCTGCCTCCTTCAGTTTCTCCTCATTTCTTGAAGCCAGTGCATAGAAATTCGCTGACTCCGCTTCCATAATTGCCGGAATCCCCTCATTCTTTGCAATTCTTGCAAAACCTAGTACGCCCCAATTTATTTTTTCCATATGTTTTCCTCCTGTTTTTTCTTAATCTCTTTAATTTTTGAATTCATTTTTTACTGTTTCTAGTATTATTATACTTTCGTTACCAATGTCTTAACCAGTGTTGTTACTATTGCTATTTCAGTGCTGTTTCTGGTGCTGTTCTAATGCTCGTTAACTTGACTGTTCTATTATACCTTCCAGATAAGAATTTCAGGTAAATCTAGCAGAAAGAGGCTTCTTATGAACAAGAAACCTCTTTCTGTGATCACACGTGACCTGCATTCTTTCGATCAATGGTTTGTATTATACCTTTGAAATATACTTTCCTTCGACTAGAAACTTTACAGGTCAAGATTTCAAGTCTTAATACTCCCAGCTGAACTATTTTGAGACCCGAAATAGCCGCACCGATAAATAAGGTGTTTCCCACCGATCATACAAAACACTGAAATCAAAGTCTAGTAGAAGTATCTTTCTTATTTCGGTGTTTAACTCAGGATTTCAGCATAATCCCATGGCTTTAGTCATGGTGGAAAATCACTCTCTCCCTCCTGACCATTGATGATCTTTGATGAATTATACTGCACTAAGTCTCTTTCTCATCATTTTGTCCTATGTGACATCTCCAAAAAGAAAGCAGTTTCAGGGATAACTTCTCCCTGAAACTGCTTTCTTGTGACTAAAGATATCTCTTTTTCACTCTATCTTGCAAAATGCTGCGTAGCCAAGGTTGCCGCATAATTGTTGAAGGTTGAACCCGCTTTGCTGGTGTAAGCTACACCGATACCCATATACTTCCAGCTAGGGTCCAGCATATTCCTGTTGTGCCCGTCAGAATTTTTCCACTGAAGGAAAAACTTCTCTGCACTGCCCTTGGTACTGGTTCCGTACTGAGCAGCCAGGTTTTCTCCGAAGCTTGTATAATGGTTGTACTTGAATATATTTCTCATGAGTCCACTGAAACTGGCATTTCCGTCCTGAGGATTGTCATGGGAGAAATAGTTATGCTCGATCATGGCACCGCTCTTGTACCTTGCTGACTTATTAAGATCCGCTCTGACTTCCAGGGCATTGAGCCCATTGGCCACGCGATACTCATTGACAAGTCTTACAATCTCCGTTTCCACATCGCCAAGATAAGAGATCGCATAAGTATCCACTACAGCTGCAGCTGGTTTTCCGCTGCTGACAAGAATCTTCACAACAGTTCCTTCTTTATATGTTCCTGGTGGTGTAGTCATGGAGATAATCACATCCTGAGCTACACTTTCATGCTCTGTTGTAGTGACATCAAAAGTCAGTTTTCCATTAACTCCACCCATAAATGTCTTGTAGTTTTGTCCTGTGCCGTCTGATAGAACCACCATGACATCAGGAACTACAATCACCTCGGGTTCAGGTACTGGTGCTGGGGCAGGCTGTGGTGCTGGAGCAGATGGCGTTTCAGACACTGGTTTTACCGGTGCCTTCGTTTCAGGCTTTTTCAAAAGCTCGGCTTGAGTAGAAGTTTCCTTATTCTCTACCTTTTTCCCAGCTTCTGGTTGAGAGGAAGGATTTGCTGTATTCTCTTCTACTTTTTCCAGGCTGCTATTCTTATCAGCTTCTTCTGGATTTACCTCTTCTATTGAAGCTTCTTTCGAAGGATTATCTTCCGCTTCAATTGAAAGATTCTCTTCTTCATTAATGTCATTCTTCTTATCCTGGTCTTCAGTCTTTGTTTCTTCAAGAAGACTGCCTGAATCCTCTGCCTGAGCTTCCTGTATAACTGGAGTTTCTCTTCTTGCACAGCCTCCGATAAGGAGCACGGAAAGAAGCAGTACGCCTATAATTCTCTTCATTTTTCACCATCCAAATTCATTTTTTCACATCGTTCAAGATTATATCATGATTCTCATTTCTTTTGAACCGCATAGTATGTGAACTTTTCTAACCTATCTATCTGATAGGATTTCTCTTTGTACTGCACTTGTTTGCATGATATCATATATAGTATGAAAAAAGATACAACTAGGAGGGACATATCATGACAATTAGTATAGCTCACGATAAAAACATAGATGCCGAAAAACTGATGAATCTGTATCAGAATGTCGGATGGTCTGCCTATACTGAAGACCTGGATCTGCTTAATCATGCAATATTAAAGTCCTTAGATGTCATCACTGCCTGGGAAGATGAGGAACTTTTAGGACTCATCCGAACCATCGGAGATGGTCTCACCATTCTCTATATACAGGACATTCTCGTGCTGAAAAAACATCAGAAAAAAGGAATCGGAAGCATGCTCCTTAAAGAAGTCCTTGATAAGTACAAGCATGTACGACAAAAAGTGCTTCTCACAGAAGAGGCAAAAGATGTCAGGCATTTCTATGAGAAGAACGGATTTGAATCATGCGATAAAGGCACCCTTGTGGCCTTCGCAAAATTCCGGTAACCCAAGAATACCTGCCAGGATAAGCATTTGAGCTTACCTTGGCAGGTATTTCTAATTTCCTCTTATTTTCTCTTATTCAATTAATGGCACCTGTACATCGAGATGTGCTTTCAGCACTTCTATAGTAAATGGAAGCTTCGGTCCTTCCTCTCCGTCCACGTCGCTTACATAGGTATTGCCACCAAGCGCTTCTAATGAAACTTTCTCCGTGGTGATGTAAGTCATGTTTTCTGATTCGGTAATCTTTTTAGTAAGAAGCTCAGGCACCATCTTAGTTGTTTTCGCAAGATCCAGCTCATGAACAAGGAGGATATGGATCTTCCCATCCGCAAGCTTAGCCTCAGGAAAAATATCCTCTATGCCTGCCAGTTGTCCTGTTAGGCTCATGACAACAGCAGAAAGTTCACCTTCAAATTGTTTTTCAGCTGAAGTTACCTTCACCTTAATCTTCTCATTCTCAAACAGCTTCTTTGCGCCAGCCCACAGATAAGCTAAAACACCAAGTTTCGACTTATCTTCTGCAGAGACTTCATGGATGCTCTCGGGAATCTTTCCAACAGCAAGTGCATTGGTGAAATATATATCTCCTGCTTTACCAAGGTCTATGCTCTGAAGATGTTCTTCATTAAGTACTTCTACAGCATCTTCAGGATCCAGAGGAATCTGAAGCACACGTGCAAGATCATTCACAGTCCCCATTGGAATAATAGCAAACTTTGGTCTTTTATCATGAGGTGCAATCCCATTGACTGCTTCATTAACTGTACCATCCCCACCCACAGCGACGATAAGTTCCACCCCATCTTTCGTGGCAGAATCCGCAAATCGCTTTGCATCTCCTTCCCCTTCGGTTTCCTTCACTTCAACTTCTTCATATCTTTTCTCCAGGATTTCTACAATCTGGTCTGTATATTCCACTGCTTTCTCTTTTCCAGAAGAGGGATTCACTATTACCAAAGCTTTATTCATCAGGCAGCTCCTTTTCTATCCTATTCTTTTAAACATCTTTTTATGTTCTGATTTCAGTATTATGTTCTCTCTTTTGTTCTATAATATCAAGAACATAGTTCATTATACCTATTTCTTATTAAGGCTCCATGAATAATTTTAGAATTTTTGACAATTAGGTGCTCTTCTTCATTATCGTTTATATAGCCACTTCTCATCACCACTTTTATAAATACTATAAATACATCTCATAATCACTTTTTCGCAGAATAAAAGCCTGACTCTCACGAGTCAGGCTCCTATCACAGAATAATATTACTGAATATACTTCTGCTTTCTCTTAGCAAGTAGGATTGCTCCACCTGCTACCATCAGGATACCCATGACAAATGGTGCATTGTTGTTTGTTTCACCAGTTGCAGGATATTTACCTTCTTTACTTGCCAGAACAAATATGGAGAAATCTTTCGTCGTTGTCTCCACATATTTTCCAGACAGCTTGTAATTCAATTTCTCAAGTTTCTTATCTGCTTTCTCATGGAACAGCAGAAGTCCCTTGGTAGGAAGTTTTCCTGTAGGCAGATGAAGTGTCACTGCTACCTTAGGCAGCACCTTAATTCCATCCACTGTAAAGTACACTTCATAAGCGTTGGTGACATATCCAGACAGTTTATAGTTGACTGCTTTAACAACCAGTACAGGTTTGACATCAAATGCTCCTACTGGAACAGATACCATCACACCAGTCTTATTGTCTTTCAGTATATAGGCTGTCTCTTCTTCTTTGACTGGATCTTCCTTGATAGGTTCAAGTGCCTCAATTGCGTCTACCACCATTGCAGAAGCGTCGTCCACTTCTTCTTGTGTTGCAAATTCATTCTCAAGGACCGCATTTGCAGCTTCAATAGCATCTAATAGAGCCTTTGCACTTTCTTCAGTCATATCTTCAAGAGCAATCTTTTCAGCAGCTTCCAGAATTACTTCCAGTTCAGTCTTATCTGCTGCTTTTGCCTTTAACAATACTTCTGCTCTGTCTCTGACACGAATTCTATTTCCAAGAGGATCTATGGAAGAAAGTCCTATGGCATTGACCACATCCCCGATTTCAATATCAGGCATTGTGACTTCTGTACCAATGTAACCGTCTATAAATACTCTTACAATAGCACCACTTTCATCTTTGACGAAAATGGATTCAACTACACCTTCAACCAGCTCGATATCCATTACAATACCTTCTACCTGAACGAGTAGTCCAAGGTTTTCAGATACTTCAGCGGTCTTCACCATCTTCGGTGCAATTTTTACGATTGGTTCATCAATTCTCTTCACGCTGCTTATGTTCAGCTGGTGTTCTCCCTGATAGGAAGAAGTAATACCAGTGATTTCAAGCATGGTTCCCGCTTCATAGTTTCCATCAATCGGGAAGATATTGATTCCGCCAGTTTCATCCTGAATGTAAGCACTATCAAAGAATGCTGTGCTCTTATCAAAACCGCTGACGTTGGATGTAAGTCTACCTCTGATGGTAAACTGCAGTCCTTCTTCTGCCTTCTGTACTTCAGCAATCGTTGTAATTACAGGTTCAGGCTTGATTGCATCAATTACATTATTCAGAATCATGAAATTTGCATTTCTGACTGATTCTTCAATCAGCATTTCCACAGTCACTTCAAAGTTCGTGAAGAAGGTTACACCTGCTGTTACAAGGAATCCTCCACCAGGAAGCATTTCTTCAGCGACTAGTGCTACATCACCTTTTTCTACTACAACAAGATCTTCTTCATAGTTTGGCACATAAGCTGATCCTGTGAAGTTCTTGGTATAGTTTGCACCCCATGTAGTGTCATATCCTGTAATGATCGGGGTAGCACCATTTAAAATAACTGGTGCGGAGTTGTAAGCGTTGAAAGTCTTTGTTGTCTGAGTAAGGATTCCCTCACCGAACATGCTGTCTTCATTGAAGTTTCCATCTTCTACAAACTGTAGACGATAAGCTTCATTGGATTTTCTTTCATTATCTACAACAATACCATCTGCAATTCTTGCTTTCGCACCGATTGCTTCAAGAATAGTGTTGGAGATGGCTGAAGCATTGAATTCTCCACCAGGGTTTCCTCTGTCTGACTTGGATGTCAGAATGATGTTTCCTCCATTTTCAGCATAGTTACGGATCACTGTAATTTCAGCATCCGTGTAAGTCTTAGGTATCGTTCCGAATCCCTTATATGGAACTGTAAGCATAAGCAGTTCAATTCCTTCTAGTGATTCAGCTGTGATTTCATCATTGACACGTTTAACTCTAGCACCCTTTTGGCCTGCTACTGTAGTGAAATAGGTGTCATTATTTGCATAGTCTCCAGAAACATAGAAATTATCATGAGCTGCATCGACCAGTATATCCACAACGCTGTCATTATTATAAACATTCAGGTTGATGGATTTGGTGAATGCCATGGAAATTCCATTGAGATTTCCTTCCACATTGACCGTAATGATCTGTTTACCTATCTTTGCAGGTACATAATCAAAGTTTAGCTGTCCTTCTGATCCTTTAAGGATAACAGGAAGATTATCAGTCTGCGCTTCAAGTAGATTTCCATCAAGAAGATATTCTACCTTCGTTACTTTGAAATCTTCAATTTCATTATTATACATATGGGTTGTGATCTTTGTTGTTTCGCCCATAACATCCATTGAAGTATCTTTTGTCACATCATTTATTCCTACCTGAGTCACTTCGCCTGTCCATACTGGAGCAGTCACAGCGATGTCTCCATCTGCCTGTTCTGTCATGATGTAGTAGTAGGAATAGTCGTTAGGAAGAGTTACTTCCATTTTACCGGAGTTACTGTTGATCTGCTCGGTATGAGCCACAATACCACCGTTTACGATGACACTGACTTTTCCGATTACATCACTTGCATCCGGGTCATTGAAATCAACAATGATATCCAATTTTTCAGGAGAATCATTCAAAATGGTTCCCATAGGCTGATTATTTGCTGTATAGAAGACTTCAAAGTTGTTGTCTTCTGAGGAGTATACGGTCATGTCGCTGATTGCTCCATAAATGGAGGATTCATTTAAGCGATCTGCAACAACTACTGTTCTTGCTGTATTTGAGTCTCCCCACTTCCCTTTGTGGTTGTCCTGACCATTACTTGGTGCAAGATGCCAACCTTTATCAAGGGCTTGTGTATAGTACTGGTAACTTGGCCAGTAACCTGATCCATCAACTGGACCTTCACCGTTTCCGACTTCGATTAGATTGATCTTCTGGTCTACAAGTTTATCGTAGCGTCCAAAATCTTCAAAAGTACCGAAGGTAGTACCTGGGTGATTGAACTGGGAGAATGTTCCTTCCTGTTCTTTCAGAAGGTCATAATAGGCCTGAAGACCTGATCCCCCTTTTGCATTTAGAACAGGATTATTTCTTGAAACAAATCCATCGGAGTTAAATGTATTGATATGTCCATAGGATCCACTCCAAGTCATTTCAAATCCGTACACTGCAAGGAAGTCTTCCGTTGTGTACTTGTCAAAATGAGACTTGTAGTACGCCCACTTGCTCATAGCTGCATTTTCTCCGGAAACAAGTCCTGAGCTTTCATTATCAAAAGTTCCAAGATTTGCAGTTGAGTCAAAATAGTTACTATGGTCCGTCAGTGCAAGGAAATCAATCTGCTCTGCATTCTTTGCATAAGTCAGTGCCTGATCCGGTGTACCTGAACCATCAGAGTAATTTGTATGAGAGTGAAGTTGTCCAAAGTAGAAATTATATAAAGGTTCTCCTATATAGAAGCTCCATTCATATTCATCAGATGTCACTTCATCTGCTCTTGTAATGATGACACTTGCATTAACTTTGCCATCTTCCATGGATTCAACCATGGTATAAGTTGCCTTGGTTCCGTCAACAACCATTTCTACTGGTGTCTCATCATTCAGTGTCAGCATAACTACAGGATTTTCGCCTGCATTTTCAAATTCCACTGTGATGACCGGTTTCTTGTCTTCACCTGTAGCCGCATTGGCTGAAGGTGTAACGGATAGAATAAGTGGTTTGTCTTCCACTTCGATTTCAGCAGTTTTTACTGTCTTGTTGTCATTAACATCCACTGCAGTGAAGGTTACCTTCACCATGGTTGTATCTGTTAAATCAGCTCCTGGAATGACTGCCTGGTATTTACCAGTTGTGGCATTCTTTTCCATTACAATCTTTTCTGATACAACAGTATTGATTTCATAAACCATTTCTACAGTTTCTACGCCAACGTTATCAATAACGTCGATAGCTACACTGTAGTCTTTCAGTGCCTTTGCAGGCAGGAAAGTCGGAACAGTAATCACAGGACCGTCTGTATCGTTTGATACAACGAAATCTGTACTTGCTCCAACACGAAGCTGTCTGGTTGTTCCAAATTTGGATGCGACTGCATAAACATGAACTGTATCGCCTTCAGTAACCCCTATTGGGAATGCTGGTGCACGATAGATGTTGATGATTCCAGCAGCATCTGTGATTGGTGTATTTGATTTTTCGCTGTATGTACCTAAAGTAGCATCTCTTACAACGACAAATTCAGAAAGATACTGATCTCCACCATCAAGGATTTCCTTGGATGTAAGTTCCTGAGCCTTAAATGGTTCTTCTTTTCCAAGAACTACGATCTCACTTACTGGATCCAGCTGCATAACTTCACCGTACAGCTTTGTTGTACCTGTGAGTTTGACGATATCTCCTATTACGTACTGATCAAACTTATTAAAATCATAAATCTGAAGACCTACGATTTCACCATTGATCACGTCTTGTATAATAATGCTGTTTCCGGCATAGGTATAAGCTACCTGACCAACCGTAGTTACGACTTGTCCAGAAGCTGTAGCATAAACATCTTTCAGTGATGAAAGACCTGTCAACATCTCATCCGTTACAGGATCTGTCACTTCTACATGAAGCACTACGTCTTCTGGAGCTGCAACACGAAGCTGATAACTCAGATTATTGCTACTCAGCACTGCCGTAACATCAACCACATCGTCTTTCACGATTTCAGTCAATGCAGGAATTCTATAAATATTGATTGTCTTTCCATCAACTGTAAGTGGTGTATCACCACCTGAATTTATTGCGCCAATAGTAGCACCTTTTAGTAGTACTCTTTGGGACTCAATTTTCTCTGCTTGCTCTGGATCCAGCAGCTGTTCAATGGTCATAACCTTTGCTGCTGGTAAAGCCTTAATGGCTCCCTTTTCCAGATTTGTGATGGTACCGATCTGCTCATTATTTCTGTAAGTAGCTCTAGCTCCTGTAACTGTGAGCTCCATACCTAATTTCAGTTCAGGATCCGCTGCAGTTAAATAGAGATGGATAGCAGCCGTTTGATCTTGAATCACAGCGTCTTTTCCATTTACATAAGTTACAATACCTCTAGTGGTCACTATTTCTTTAATTGCTGCAGTTCTTGCTGCTTCAATTGTGATTCTAGGTGTATCCCCAGAATAAGTCACATCTTCTGCAGTTGCAACGCGAATCTGATAAGCAGTATTTTGACTTAACACTCCTATAACATCAACTTCATCACCTTCAGCGATATTGGTCAAGACTGGAAGTCTATAAATATTAAAGCTTTTATCATCTTTAGTGATTAGAGTGTTATCTCCGATTGCACCTAAGATAACGTCTTTAATCTCAATTCTTTGTGATTCCATTAATTCTGCTTTCACAGCATCATTAAGATCGTCCATGGTAACAAGTTTAGGTGTTGGAAGCGCTTTGATTTCACCTTTGACAAGTGAGTCGGCACTTACATTGATCTGTTCTAAATCTTTGTAATTTCCTCTTGTTCCCGTAACAGTGATCTCCATACCGAGCTTGATGTCTGTATCTGCCACTGCTAGGAAATTATGAATTGCAGCAGTTGCATCTTGAATGACAACATTCTTGCCATCTATGAAAGTGACGATCCCTTTAGTTTTCACTATTCCTGTTGCAGCTCTAGCTGCTCCGATGGTTACAAGTTGAGGTACAGGATCTTCTGTTCCTCCATCTCCAGGATCTACTTCTCCATCAAGATAGGCGAGATCTGGTGTATGCATTTCAAAGTCAATACTATTATCGCCAGTATAAGGATTTTCAACATCTTTTCTTATAATTGAAGTAGAATTGGTAATTTCAGGTGCTGTACCTTTTCCCAAGAAAGCGGTTGCTGCACCTACCCCTACGTAATCAACAATGTTGGGGTACGTTGTTAAAGTAGACTCATTTAAAGCTGAAACCTGGATACTTACAGTATCTTTTGTTAATGCCAGCTTAAATGATTTCGCGCCCATTGCGATACCAGTGGTCATATCTGGATTAGGAATTGCAGGTAGTTCTGGCGAAGTAGTACCTGCTCCTGCCTCTATGACAAAATAGTCATTCGGTGCAATGACCCCATCTAGATCAAGTTGGCTGTTAAATGTACCAGTGGCTGATGCATACTGAATTGCCCATCCAGTGAGATCCACTTCTTTATCCGTAATATTCTTCAGAACAATGAAGTCGGATTTGTAAATAGCATCTTTGTTTCCTCCACCACCGTAAGCCTCATAGATGACTACGGGACCTGTACCTATTGCTTCTGCCGCAGCAACAATCTTCTGACCTGGAATCAGAGTCAGAACAAACATCCACGCCAAAAGCCAAACCGCGATTTTTCTGGTTCGATTTCTTTTCATTTTTCGCCTCCTGAAAATAATTAGATTTGTTTCAAAAAACTGAATTATCCATTTTACGGGTGAAAAAAACTCCAACCAGATGACTCGAGTTGAAGTGCTTTATATCAGTTTTCTGTAAACGTTATCCTATTCAATCTTACTATTAATTAATCATAATATCAATCAATTTTCTTAATTAACCTTCAGATATATAACAAATTTATTTTGATGACCAAACTATATGTCATATTCTGAAAGTCTGAACCTTTGACAGATCCACAATCTACGCAAAAAAAGATCAGAACGAAAATGTTTATCACATCTTCTATCTGACCTTTTCTCATCTCTATTTTCAGTTTTTTTATTTTAATTTATTCTATCTCACTTTGTGATTCACACCCTGAACATAAATATCCTTAATTGTGAAATCATCCTCTACAATGAGAAGATCCGCATACTTTCCAGTTTCCAATGAGCCCATCTTATCATAGACACCGATGTACTTTGCAGGGTTAACCGAAGCTATTGTAATGATCTCATCAAAGCTCAGGTTGTGTTCCCTCTGCACGTTCTTCACAGATTCAATATAGCTCAGCTCAAGACCATCTACTTCATTAAAGTTCATTTTATTGATCCTTCTTACTTCACCGTTATCGTTTTTTACAATCACGTAATCTCCATCTGGTGTATAGGTCTCTTTTCTGATGTAGTGATGGAAGGGTCTCTCCACATGAGCTAAGCCCGTGCAGTCCGTACAAAGCATAATTTTATCTTTTCCTTTGATTCTATAAGCAATACTGAACGCTTCATGACTTACAGTCATACCAGTCTGCTTTGCAAACTCGCAGTAGAGATCATCAAAATAGAGCGCTGCACCTACCACGCCCGGTCTTCTATGATGGAATCCTCTCATCCCACTATACATATGAGTTACGCCGCCTAGACCGTATTCTTTCAGTGCTTCGATTTCTTCAATCTCAGCTGCGCTGTGACCGATAGAAATCTGAACGCCCTTCTCATGTAAGTACCTGATGACTGCCTCTGCTCCAGTTAGCTCAGGTGCCAGAGTCATCAGATAGACATTTTCTTCACCAGCTGCCAGGAGCAGCTCCTCTGTGATTTTAAGATCCGGATCGATACAGTATTCTTCTCTTTGCATCCCTTTGAATTCCTTATTAATGAAAGGACCTTCCAGGTGCACTCCAAGAATTCTTGAACCCATCTCTGGCCTCCAGTTCTTTACAGCCGACTTCGCCTCTACAAGGCTTTCCTTGATTACATCCACCGCATCAGTACCTGTGGTACCCAGGAAGGTAGTGACTCCAGCCTGAATCATACTTTTTGCCATCCTGTTTAAAGAATCCTCTGACTTTTCATACCAGAAAGAGCCCGTGCTGAATCCATGGACATGAAGATCAATGAACCCCGGAATCACGTGAAGATCACCATATTCTTTGAACGCGCTTTCTGGCTTCTCTTTCATGATTTCTCTGAACTTTCCATCTTCAATATTGAGATAACCTGATACAACACCTTCAGGTGTATGTATTCTATTCGAATGAATTATCATTTTCTATTCTCCTCTTCTCCACAATATGCTGAGTATACAAAAGAATGATTTGAATAAGAAGATGGATGCCCACTCTAGAAATCAGATCATTGACTTCCGTTTTCGAAGTTTTGGCATAGCAGTACATACTGATATCCGCATTCTTCTGTACCTCTGAATCAGAAAATGAAGTTAGTGAGATTACTTTAGATCCTCTGATATGAGCTGCTCTTGTGATATCCAGAATCTTCTTTGTGTTTCCCGATAAGGAAATGACAAGTACCGATTCATCCGGTTCCAGATGCTCTGACAGATTATCAATAAGATTGAAATCATCCACAAACATACATCTGATTTTAAGCATAGCAAGTCTTGAACTGAGGTAGCTTCCAAAAGGCTTGGATGCTCCTCTTGAGACCACATAGACAGTCTTAGAAGTTGTAAGAACTTCTACAATTTCCTTTACAGTTTCTTCCTGCTGAATACTCAGTGTCTTTGACACTTCCTCTTCCAATGAACCGAGTATGTTCTTGAATAGATCCTCTTCGCTTTGTACGTGTCTTCCCTCTTGTTCTGATACACTGCTTTTCAGATAGTATTTTAGTTCTGTATATCCGTCAAATCCAAGTTTCTTCGCTAGATTGATTACGGTGGTTTTTGAAATATATAGTTTTTCAGCCAGATCTCTTGTAGTCATCTTAATGACTTCCTCAGGATGGTTCGTCATATACTCTATGACTTTCCTTTCCAGGCTGCTTAGTTCATTATAGGTGTTTGTCAGTCTTTCCAATTTCATAATGGTGGCACCTCCTTTCTCATTATATCAAATCGGTTATGCATAGAACCCCCAAAAATGGGGGTTCTTAAAAATTACTATGATTATAGGATTAAACCTATCTATTTTTTCTCCAGATTCCAGTAATCTTGACTGTGCGCCATAAGATCATCCAAGACCTCTTTCGCTTTCACAGGGTTCACTATGGATCTATTCAGTGTAAGTGCTTGAATGGCTTTTGTATAGTCCTTTTCAAGATAGGCTTCCACTGTTAGTTTTTCGTAGGCATACTGTCCTTCAATGAGCCCCTTGTAGAATGTTTTGATTTCTCCAAAGGGAATCATCTTAGCTCCATCTTTACCTAATGTGGATGCTAATTCAACCATGGCATCCTGTGGAAGATTTGGAATGTATCCCTTGTTTCTGCCAATGACCACAAAGGTCTTATTTTCATCATTATGAATGGACTGCACCACTTCCACCATGAGATTTCCGAAGACTTCCCCCTGCATCAGTGGAATATTCTCAAGATTTCCCTGTCTCTCCGCCTGTTCCAGTATATCCAGAACCAGTTTTTCACGGCCCAGTTTCGCTTCATCCACTCTAGTGAAATTCGGATCAGAATCCTCCACCAGTTCATCAGCAAAGAAATAATACTGAAGATAAGTATTTGGTACATACTCAGGGAAGTACTTCATCAGCTTATTGACGTTCTTGTAGGTCTTCAGCCAGGATTCCGCTCTCTGCTCTGCATTGAACGGTTTGAATTCATTACCCATCAGAAATTCTTTAAGCTTGGGAAGAAGATCCTCCCCTGTTGCTCTATTTCTAAGCTCTGTGAACCAGCCGAAATGATTGAGGCCAAAATATCTAGGTTCAATATCATACATATCCACATTGAGAATCTTCGCAAAAGATTTAATCATGGAATAGGGCTGATCGCATATATTCATGATCCTCTCGTCTTCCGGGAATACTTTATCCAAAGCCACTGCAACGATGGCAGCTGGATTGGTGTAATTAAGGATCCAGGTCTCCTTGGAATATTCTCTTATCTTGTTCACCATTTGAATCATGGCACCGATGCTTCTCATGCCATAGGAGAATCCTCCAGGTCCGCAGGTCTCCTGACCTACCAGTCCATATTTCAGTGGAATCTTCTCGTCAACACTTCTCATGGTGTCTATACCTACACGCATATTACAAAGAACATAGTCTGTCCTTCCATAAGCTTCATCTTCATCGGTGGTGAACACCACCTCTGTATCAGCATAATACTTCTTCAGCGTCATATCGATGTAGGTTCTGACGCGATTTAAGCGGCTTTCATCGATATCAAATAGAATAATCTTGTCTACAGGAAAGCTTTCCTTATAGAAGATCAGGCTACCAATAAGGGCTGGAATCCTGAGACTCCCTGCACCTGCTATCGTAATAACTGCATTTTTCTTACTCATATCAATCTCCTTAGCTTATCATCTTTAGTTCATCCGTTACCGCATTTTTTACAAACTCCACATTGGGTCCAAATACGATATGGATATGGTTCTTCATCGGGAAGAATATTCCGGATGTTCCTGATTCCTTCAACCGTTTGTGATCCACAATGTTCATATCCTTCAGGTCCACTCTCAGTCTTGTGACACAGTTTTCTACATTAAGGATATTGGAAGGTCCTCCAATTGCTTCAATAACAATCTTCGCCACTTCATCGTAACGTTTTTCCTTGATCAGATTGTTGTATTCATACTCATCACTTTCGCGACCAGGCGTCGCGATATTGTACTTCTCGATGGCATACTTAAAGATGAAGTAGGTTAGGATTGCCAGAGGAACACCTACAATGAGCAGGTTATACCATCTGGTGTTTTCATACATGAGTCCGAAGATGGCAAAGTCGAAAATGGTTCCTCTGATATAACCCACCCCAGTACCGAGTAGGTATAGAGCAACTGCTCCCGTACCTGCAAGTAATACATAGACAAGAAACAGCAGTGGTGCGATGAACAGGAACGAGAACTCCATAGGTTCTGTAATGTTTCCTAGGAAAGGAGTAATGACCATTGTGATGATAATACCCTTAACAAAAGGTCTGTTCTTTGCATACGCACTTCTGTACATTGCAAGACCAATGGCAGGAATCATGAAGAGAGTAACCAGCATCTGGTTCTGCGCCATGAACTTGGTCAGTTCAGGAAGCATTTCCCAGGCTTCACTGTTTGGTCCCTGATTAAAGAGCACTTCATTCAGTGCAGGAAGTACTCCAGTAAATGTTTCTCCATCTATGACATAAGTACCACCCGCTGGGGTGAATCGGATGAGTGCACTCCATACGTGATGAAGACCTAGTGGAATGAGAAGTCTTACCATGAGCGCATTCACAAATGGCCCGATGGCGCCTTGGAGAATAACCTTTGATAAAGCGATGAGCGCTTTAGTCAGCAGACTCCAGAAGAAAGGAATAATAAGGCCAGCAATCGCAGCCCATACAATGGAAACCATAGGTACAAATTTCTTTCCTGAAAAGAAAGCGAATGCAACAGGCAGCTGCTTGTTGTAATACTTGTCTGCTGCAATGGAGCCTATAAGACCACTGATGATTCCGCCGAGCACATCCAGTCTTAAAGTCTGAATACCCAGAACCATGCCTTGTCCTACTGTGGACATTGTTTCAGGGTCTGCAAGGGTACCCGTCGCTTTCAGGTACACATTGATCGTCGTGTTTAAGATGAGATAAGCGATCATGGATGAGAACACGGCAATTCCTTTTTCTTTTCTCGACATTCCGTAAGCGACACCCATGGCAAAAAGTACCGGGATATTAGAGAAAATAACATCTGCGATGGTTCTTAAACTGACTAAAATCATCTGCAGTGTTTCGTTTGCCAGGAATGGTACTCTTTCTACCATATATCCCTGAACAAGTGCTCCGGTTATACCAAGGATCATACCCATTGGAGCCATAATTGCGATTGGTAGAAGTAAAGATCGTCCAAATCTCTGGATTCCTTCACTGAATCGTTCTTTCTTTGTCATTGTTACACCTCTTTTCTATTTTTGTCTTTCTTAATCGTAATTTAAATATGTGATTATGAACAGGGTTTTCCAAGGTAAATGACTACGTTTACAAGATTAGTGTATGGTCATGTCTGTTGACCAAACTACACCATGCTTACGCACCCTTATTTCTGGAGCATATCAATCTTTCTCAATAGAAATATCTTGCTTTATAGAAATATCTTTCTTTATAACTGATCTACCCAATTCTAGTAAAACACTTATTCTATCAGCTGATTCTTAAAAGCGTCCAGTCATCACGAGTGAATTTTTCATAATATAAAAAAGCACATGTTGAATATTCCATTCAATCAAGTGCTTCACAGACTCAATTTTTGATTTGCTTCATCTACTTATTTTTAAATAGGCGCTTCTATCTTCAATCCATTCTCGAGTAATTGTTCTTTTATCTATCATAATTTCACCTTCGCCCTTATAATACTAGAAATTATACTATTTCGTTCTGAATGTATTCTTTGATCTTGTCCACAATACCTCGATTACGTGCATATCTATAAAGTGTAGTAAGGTTTATTTCATATTCATCAAAGCTTCTTTTAAAAATATTCTTCATCTCATTCCCTTGATATGATACCAATAATATTTTTTCGAAATATAGATCGACTATGATTTTTTCTAATTTTGCTATCCTTATATTACCACTATATTTTACAGGTGCTTCTTTTAATAATGATTTTATGATAATCGCATTCTCCCCTAATATAAAATTTTCGACATCTCTTTCGTTCGGATTTAGATATACTCTATCTTTTTTCTCTTTTAACATATTAAAAACCGAACTCACCACTTCCTTATCAACTTCGAATATCGTATACGAGCTATAAAGCTGATGGTTCATAAAATTATTCAACCAAGAAGTATCCCAAACACAAATTTCAATATACGGAAATCTATTTTGGATCATATTATATAATATCTTCGTACCGCGAGATATTTCTGGCTGAAATTTCTTCTTATGATCTAAAATATAAACACCTCTTTTTACGTTACTCATCAAACCTTCTTTTTTCAGCTCATAAACTCTCCATCTAAATGTCCCTTCCTTCAAATCCTCTTCATTCATTTTATAAAATTCAAAGAGTTCTTTTGAGGAAAAAGCATTTCCATAACCAAATTTCTTAATGATATCTTCTGTTGTCGGTTTTTTGCTTTTCATAGTCTACCTCCATTTACCAAGAAACAGGAATTTTTTGTTTCTTTTCCGGTTTGTTTGATATTCATTATTATATCATTTGTGTTGATTTTCAACAATTTATGATGTTTAATCAAATTATTTTAAATTCAACACATAAAAACCAACAAACCGGAATCTGATTTGATTTTTCCGGTTTGTTTGAAATTAACTAGTCCTCATCACTTACTCATTTCATTACCAAAATTAATCCATTTGATAAAAATGAGGCGAGTATTAACTCGCCTCATTTAGTAACTCTATTAATTTACTTCCACTTTATTGATTTTATCGCCCAGTACAAGAACCATAATGTTCTTTCCTCTGGTTGCGCGGTTCTGAAGCTTAATGTTTTCAATCTTCATTGTTTCATCTTCATTGGCCTTGGAACCCACAACGATCTCAGTTTCCTCTGTAATGACCTGGGCAAAGAAGACTCTGTCCTCATCTTTAAGATTCATACCCACAACACCTGACGCATTTCTTGATAGAAGCGAGATGCTGCTGGTTTCAAACCGTATGGCCATACCCTTTTCTGAAACAAGAAGAATATCTTTATCAAGATCCTCATTGAAGGCTTCCGCATAAACAAGGCGATCCGTCGGCTTCTTGAACTTGATGACATGTGAGGTCATCACTTCTCCTCTGAAATCTTCCACAGCGGTCCTCTTGACAATACCCTCTTCTGTGACGAAGTAGACTTCCTTGTTGTCCACAGCATCCTCTTCAAGGGTGAACACGCCTACGACGCGTTCATTCTTGTCGATGTCATCATAGAGATCCGAAAGGATCACGCTGCCTTCCAGATTTTCAAACATATACATGGGCAGCTTATAGTAGGCACCCAGACTTGTGACGATCACAAGGCTGAGATAAGACTCTCCGCTGACCTTATAAAGGTTCTTTGATCTGCTGGCTCTTTGCAACACCTTGATTTCTCCACGGTCCGTAATCGTCAGATTGAAGGCTTTAGCCTCATAATCCATTTCATAATGGACTTTATAGACCTCATCCTTATCAGGAAGGCTTAAGAAACTGTCCGGAATGGACATTCTGTCCTTCACTTCCACATCCGCTTCCGGTACGGTAAAGTCCAGTCCGTTCTTCGTAAGGATTCTTACAAAGAGAGGTATCTGAGGAAGCTCCACCAAGTGGATCTGATCCTTGTTCTCATAGATGTAGTCTTTATAGACCTTTGGAAGAAGTTCTCCTAGCGTATTCTCATAAAGCACACGATACTTGTCAAGAATCACGGATACAAGCTTTTCGTCTTTTTTCAGCTTCAGTGCAATGATCTTGGAATAATGTGTTTTGAAGCTTTCAACATCCGTTCTCTTCAATGATCCCCTTGAGGTGATGAACTTGAAGCTTCCCTCATCCTGCCCATCCATGGAGAAAGCGGCAATGATCGACTCTTCGTTAAAGTCGATGCCCTTGATGTAGTTGTCCATACGGACACCCTTATCTTTCCATTTATGTTCAGGCACATCCATGGTCCTCAGCTGATAGAGCATACCCGAATCAGAGAAGATGTAGAGCACATCTCTGGTGTTGCTTTCAAGAAGCACTGCCAGCTTATCTCCTTCACGATACTCGATGGAAGATTCGTCCGTGGTCACTCTCTGATAATTTTTCAGCGGCATACGCTTGACGAATCCTTCACGTGATATGGCCACAACCACATCTTCCTGGACGATGATGTCCATGGCATCAATGACCGCTTCTTCCTCATCCTTGATGATTTCAGTCCTTCTTTCATCGCCGAAGTTTTCAGCCACTTCCATAAGTTCTTTCTTCACCAGCTTATCTAAAGCATGGGTGCTGTTAATGATCTTCTCAAGGGAATTGATCAGTCTTGTCAGCTCATTATGTTCTTTGACATATGCCTTCAGCTCAAGTCCTGTGAGTCTATAAAGCATCAGTTCAAGAATCGCAATGGCCTGCTCATCGCTGAAACCATATTCAAGAACAAGGTTTTCCCGTGCATTGGTTTTTGAACTGGATTCTCTGATGGTTTTAATAACTTCATCCATGATATCGATGGCTTTCATGAAGCCTTCCACGATATGGTAGCGCTTCATGGCGCTGTCCAGTTCCTTCTTTGTTCTTCTGAGCACCACTTCTCTTTGATGTTCCACATAGTAGCGGATGATATCCTTCAGACCCATGGTCGAAGGTTTCCCCTTATATAGAGCCACCATATTGAAATTAATGTTGATCTGAAGATCGCATCTCTTGTAGAGATAGAGAAGGATTTTTTCAGCCGTCTCAAGTTCGATCTGCTTTTTGAACTCGATGACTGCCCGGACACCATCTCTGTCGGATTCGTCTCTGATATCCATGATACCGTCGAGTGCCTTCTGATGCTTCTTGTCAGCCGTCATAGCAGAAATTGCCTGAAGTAGCTTCGCTTTGTTCTTTCTATATGGAAACTCGGTGACGACAATGGCGTATCTACCAGTGGTCAGTTTCTCCACCTTTGCATTGGCCCTTAGAACCACCTTGCCTTCGCCCTTTTCATATGCTTCTCTCAGGGAGTCTCCTCCGATGAGTACGCCTCCTGTTGGAAAGTCGGGTCCCTTCACATACTGCATGAGGCCCGTTACATCCATTTCAGGGTCATCGATAAAGGCACAGACCGCATCGATGCTCTCTTTCATATTATGAGGAGGAATATTGGTCGCAAGACCTACCGCAATACCAAACGCACCATTGACGAGAAGGTTCGGATATCTTGCAGGAAGAACCTTTGGTTCCAGCTCCGTATCGGAGTAGTTATAGACAAACTCAACGGTATCTTTATCAATGTCACGAAGCATCTCTTCCGCTACGCGGGACAGCCTTGCTTCTGTGTATCTCATAGCCGCAGCATTGTCTCCGTCGATAGACCCCCAGTTACCGTGGCCATCGATCAGTGGCATTCTTGTACTGAAGTTCTGGGCAAGAATCACCATGGCATCATAAACCGATGCATCTCCATGAGGATGATACTTACCCAGTATATCTCCGACGATTCTCGCTGATTTAAAATAAGGTTTGTCGTGAAATGCCTTCAGCTGATAAGCTCCATAAAGGATTCTTCTATGAACGGGTTTCAGTCCGTCACGGACATCAGGAAGGGCTCTGTCCTTTGCCACTTCCACCGCATAGGGTAGAAAGTTATCTGGCATGACCTCTTCAAGAGGGACATTCAGGATATTGTTGTCTGAAGGAATCTGATTTTTAGTTGCCAAAATGCCACCTCCTAAAATTCTGCATACTTATATATATAATTTTTTCTTGGCTCAACCACGTCACCCATGAGAAGAGAAACCATTCTTTCGGCTCTGGCCGCATCATCAATGGTGACCCTTAGAAGGGTTCTTGTCTCTGGGTTTAGCGTTGTTTCCCATAGCTGATCCGGATTCATTTCTCCAAGACCTTTGAATCTCTGGATATTAAACCCACTACCGATTTCTTTCTTTGCTGCTGCAAGTTCTTCATCGGAATAGGCGTACTTCTGAACGGTTTCCTTCTTTCCGGTCTTGTAGACCTTATAAAGAGGAGGCTGCGCCAGATAAAGCATGCCATTCATGATCAGTGGCTTCATATATCTGTAGATGTAGGTAAGCCACAGGGTTCTGATATGATATCCATCCACGTCCGCATCGGACATGATGATGATCTTACCGTACTTGACGTCTTCCAGCTTAAAGCTTGTGAGCGTTCCTGTACCAATGGCAGTATTAAAGAGCCTCAGCTCTTCCGAGCCCAGCACATTCTCCAGTTTCTGCTTTTCCGTATTCATGATCTTTCCCTTGGAAGGCATGATGGCCTGGAATCGTCGATCCCTTGCCTGCTTGGCAGAGCCTCCTGCGGAGTCTCCCTCCACCACGATGAACTCCAGGACGTCTTTGTCTCTAGAGGTGGCTACAGCAATCTTTCCAGCCAGAGGAGAAGTGCCCTTTCCGACCTTCTTTCTTTCCGCATCACTGATCTTCTTGATCTTCTCTCTTCGCTTTGCCGCTTCCAGAGCATTGTTGATCAGATTCGAGGCAATGTCCTTATGGTCTTCGATCCATTCATAGAACTTCGTGTAGCTTAAGTCATTCATCAGCGTATAAGCTTCCGAGTTTCCAAGCTTGTTCTTGGTCTGACCTTCAAACATAGGATTGGTCAGCCTGATCTTGACGATGGCTGTCATCCCTTCACGAAGATCGTCCCCTTCGAAGTTTTTGTCCTTGTTGAGGTTAAGCTTCTTGGCCCATTCTTTGAAGGCTCTGGTCATTCCGGTCTTGAAGCCTGATTCATGAGTTCCTGCTTCACTGGTGGGAATGTTATTGACGTAACTGGCAATATTTTCCAGAGAAGAATCTGTGAACTGAACACAGACTTCGCCTTCCAGAGAAATGTTACCGATGCTTCTTTCACCCTCAAAAAGAATCGGTTCCTGATGAATCACAGTTTTGGATTCATTCAGGTACTCGATGAAATCAAGAAGACCTCGTTCACTGTGATAGATCTTCTCCACTTCTTCTTCGCCTCTTCTGTCACGAAGAATCAATGTGATTCCCTTGTTCTGAAAAGAAAGCTCCATCATTCTGATATCAATGACTTCAAAACGGAAATCGATATTCGTGAATACTTCAGGGTCCAGCATGAAGGTGACTTTCGTCCCCTGCTTGGTGGTTTTACCCATAGCTTCCAGCTTTGTCACCGGTGTTCCCGGCATCATTCTTTTAAACTTTTCATCATATGCATGTTCAAATCTCTGTCTGTAGATTCTTCCATCTTTATGCACTTCCACTTCAAGCCATTTACTTAAAGCATTGACCACCGAAGCACCCACCCCATGGAGTCCTCCTGAGGTTTTGTAATTTGAATGGTTGAATTTACCACCTGTGTGAAGCTCCGTATACACCATTTCCACACCGGAGATCTTCTTCGTGGGATGAATGCCCACTGGGATTCCTCTTCCGTTGTCGATGATGGTGACGCTCTTGTCCTTGTTAAGGATCACATAAGCAGTATCTCCATATCCGTTTGTTATTTCATCTATTGCATTGTCAAGGATTTCCCACACGCAGTGGTGCACTCCCTTGGACCCTGTACTCCCGATGTACATACCGGGACGAACCCGTACGGGTTCCAGTTTTTCCAGGGAGGTTAAATCCATGACACTGTAATTCCCTCTCTTTTCTTCCATACTACCCTCCAAGTATTGTCTTTAGCCTAAAATCCGAAGGTGAAAAGCTCCGCTTCGATGGTGATGTCCGTGAGCTTCGCTCCGGAATCCAAGATCTCTCTGTCCCATAACATGGGTGTCATAAGAAGAAGATCATCCGCATAGGCTTCCACATTTTCTATAGCCCTTATTTTACGTTCCTTCAGGACCTTGGCATTTTCTCTTAAATGCGTGACTATCTCATTGTTCTTATACTCAGGTAACCCGTAAAGCTTTCTCAGCTCCTTGAGATATCCCGTATCCGGTATGACTTTGTAACAAAGCCCATCCTCTTTTAAAACTCTCTTGAAATCCTTGTAGTTGATCGGTGACAGGATATTGACGATGACATCAAAGGACTTCTCCTTAAAAGGGAGATGACTAAGATCTGCCACAAAGTAGAGGACTTCATTGTCCTTTCTTCCTGCAATGCTTATCCCGTCTTTACTTATATCCACAGCGATAAGCTCAGTTTCCACGCCTTTGTCTTCAAAGTACTTACCGATCATATCGATATGGCTTCCGTCACCACATCCTGCATCAAGTATACGAATCGGCTCATCTACTTTACCAGAAGTAAGGTAGCTTTCATAGATTTCTTCACAGACACTTTTAATGATTTCATTGAAGAACCCTACATTGATGACTCTTTCTCTTGCTTCCAGCATGGTCATATTGTAGTTTTCTTCTCCGTAACCCAGGACAAAGTTTACAGTTCCTTTTTTCGAGATGTCGTAGGTATGACCCGATGGACACCTTAAACTCTTTCCATCCACAGTGAATTCACTGTCGCATTTGGGACAGCTAAGAATATTATACTTTTTCATCTGGATGATTTTTTTATCAATTTTCTTCACGTTGCTCTCTCCAATCTAAAACCTGTAGTTCTCCTTCAGGTTTCTATCTTGAGCTTATTTTTCATTTTTAATTGTTCTTGAAGTCACAGAATCACCGTTTCCATGAATTTCAGTTTAACGGCATCACAAAAAACCGGGAATCTGACTCCAACATTAAAATTATATCAGATAAACGTCCAATCTGAAAATGTTCTCTCATATTCTCTTTTTCCTTAAAATATCGGTGATGATAAATCATCATCTTATTTCATGACGTGAAAGGAAGAAGATCCTCATAAAATGTCATGACCCACTCCTTCTTGTTTGGTTTTCTGATTACTGGTTCAGCTTAATCACCTTATTCAGCTCGTTATTCAAGTCATTTTTTCTGAATACCGTTGGAGACTCTTGTATAGATGATTCTCTTTCATCCATCAGCAGCATTCAGGCTCTCTTCTTGCTCAATTCATTTGTAAATATAATTCCTTAGGTTGGCTCTTATTCTGAATGTGCTTAGAATACTTCCACTGTCCCATCGCTTCAGCATCTTGACTGATACGTTTAGCTGACAGTCAAAAGTCATTGGACTGATGTTTGCAATGTGATTTCTAGTTATCCTCTTAGGAGTATAAAACAGGGAATCAGACGATAATGCCCGACCTTCTGCAGATTTTTCTGCAAAAGGCCGGGCATCTAGGCTTTTTATGTTTTTCAGTTTCTAATCTCTTAGAACAATCTTTCCTTCAGGAATACCCAGTGCTTCTTCAATGAGCACCCTATGGATATTCTGATCCGTTATGCCTTCAATATAAAGATCGGCAATGCCGGAAATAAGGATCTTCAGCATGTACCCTGGATATCTGTTCTTGATATACCCTTGTCTTTTTCCATCCTCGATCAGTGCACTGGCGTGTATTATGGCAATCTCGGAAAGCCTTGTCTTGATGTATTCAAACATGCCAGGATTTCCAGGCGTGATTTTCATAAGGGTGGGGTGATCCTTGATGGAGGAGAAGAACAGATTCAAAATGGCCCCCAGTTTACCGTAGAAATCCAAAGCATCATCCTTCATGATTTTTCTGATCTCCTCATCCACCACCATTGAAAAAGCTTCAATGACATAGGAAATCAGTTCGTCCTTTGATCTGAAGTAGTAGTAGATGAGCCCCTTGGCTACATTCAGTTTTCTGGCGATGTCGCTCATGGAGGTTTTCTGGACACCTTTTTCTTCAAACAGCAACATGGCTGTTTCAATGATTTCCTGTTTTCTTTCTTCCGGATCCTTTGAAATTCTCATTAGCTCCTCCTATTCCACTGATTTAAGAGACGACGCCATATCCACATTCTGAAGTTTCCTGAACATGAAGATATTTACAAAGACTGCAAAAAGCATAGTCAGGAGCATGGAGACCACATAGGAAAACAGCTTGATGATCCTTCCGAACATCATGTTATCCAGCTCCATGGTGTTAATGACAAACCGATGCAGAATGAATCCGAACAACAGACCCACCAGCGTACCGATGATGGTGAGGAAGATGTTTTCACGATATACATAGGCGGAGACTTCCTTGTCTCTGAAACCAAGCACCTTGATGGTGGCGATTTCTCTGATTCTTTCTGTGATGTTGATGTTGGTCAGGTTATAGAGCACCACAAAGGCAAGCGCTCCTGCAGCAAGAATCAGAATCAGCACCACGAAGTCCAGCATCTCCAGTGTCTTTCCGAACTCATCCCTGATGCTCTCAACCAGCATGGATCCGAGGACCCCTTCGTTCTCGAGTAGCGTCTCACTGAATGCTGATTCATCCATTTCTTCCGGATTTAAGAGAGAGAAAAGTCCTGCATTGACCTCTGGCTCTCTTATGGTGATTTCATTGAAATAATCCTTATTCATGTATATATAGTGTGAGAGATAATTCTCTGCAATAGAAGAAACGGTGAACTCATAGGTTCTCGTATCCGTATCTCTATAGACCAGAGTGTCTCCCACCGACACATCAAGTAAATTTGCCATCTTCTCTGTGATGACCGCACCTTCTGTACCCAGTGGAATTTCTTTCTGCCCCACTCTCTCCCTTAGCTTGAAGAAGTCTCCGAATCTCAACGTATCTTCAGGCACCATGAGATTCACTTCATATTCTCTGCTGGAACCGTTCTTGTATAAAGAAACGCTTTCATTATGGACTGCCAGATAGTTCTCCACTTCCTCATTCTCACCGAGAATCACATCAAGGTCTCTCAAGGCTTCTTCCTTGTCTGTATCCATAAATACCATACCATCATAAAGGAAGATATCATCAAACTGGCTGCCCATGATGGCATTGACGGAGTCTCTGATCCCGAAACCGGTGACCAGAAGCGCTGTGCATCCTGAGATACCAAAGACCGTCATGAGAAATCTCTTCTTGTATCTGAAGATATTTCTGAAGGTCACCTTATAGGAGAAGCTTAGCCTCTTCCAGATGGGTGTGATTCTTTCCAGAAGGATTCTCTTTCCAGGTTTCGGCGCTTTAGGCTGCATGAGAATTGCAGGTGTTTCCTTCAGCTCACTTAATGTGGCGAATAAACTGGCCGATACCGTGGTCACCACAGATATGGCCGTGGAAAGCAGTGCAAGGTCCCAATGGAATGGTGTCATCAGATAAGGTGTAGAATACATGTTTCCATAGATACCAATAACGACTCTTGGGAACAGCTGAAAACCAATCATAAACCCAATGATGCTTCCGATCAGACTTGCAAGCAGTGAATAGATGATATATTTCATGGCAATGGTCTGGGTTTTATACCCCAGTGCCTTCAGTGTTCCAATCTGAACTCTTTCCTCTTCCACCATACGGGTCATGGTCGTCAGGGACACCAGCGCCGCTACCAGGAAAAAGAAGAGCGGGAAGATGGTAGCTAGAGAACCAAGCCTTCTGGCATCATCTCCAAGATTTGCATACCCCGGGAATCCATCACGGTCGTAGACAAACCACTCATCAGGTATTTCAAGAATTTTTCTTTCAGCGTCTCTGATTTCCTCTTCTGCTTCAGCAATCTGCTCCAGTGCATCCGCCTTTTCTATTTCAAAAGTTCTACGACCATCAGCAAGCTCGATTTTGGCCTCTTCAATTTCTCTTCGACCATCGATCATGGACTGTTTGAATTCCGCTTCCCCTTCATCAAGTTCTAACTCTCCATCCTCCAGTTTTTTCTCACTGGCGTCAAGAGTGGCCTTGGCCTCATCCAGCTCTCTTTTCCCTGCATCAATTTCAGCCTTTGCAGCATTCAGTTCCCTTGCTCCTTCTTCATAGGCCAGAAGTCCCGCTTCATACTGGGCTCTGCTTTCTGCGATTTTAACAAGGCCATCTTCATAGTCGATGACGCCCTGTTCATACTGTGCTTTACTTGTCACCAGCGTATCTTCCAGCTGGATAAGCGTAGAATCCAAAGCACTTCTTAAAGAATTCAATAAGTTCGGATCATTAAAAGGAACATTTGCCAGAAGAAACTCTGCAAGTTCAGGTGAATAGAGACGGATGTCTTCTATAAGCCCGGTGTATTCTTCTTCCGTGAGTTCTGATCCTTCCGGCAGGCTTTCTCTGATGTCTCTAAGACCTATGAGCGCCTCGTCTAAAAGTGCCATCTGCTCGGAAGCTGTATCCAGCTGAGTCTTGGCGGAAGTCAGTTCCCTTTCCCCCTGCTCGATCTGATTTCTCGCATCATCAAGAGTCGCTTTGGAAGCGTCCAGTTTCGCTCTTCCGTCCTGATATTCATTGTAGCCTTCAAGCCAGGTGGCATAGCCTTCGAAATACTCATCTTTTCCTTTTTCCAGCGCTTCTTTTCCATCCTCGATCTCCTGGCGTCCCTCTCTGAATTCTCTGGTATATTTCACCTCGTTCTCATCAAGTTCCTTTTCACCATCTTCGATTTTCTTCTGCCCATCCTGAAGCTCCGCTTCTGCCTCGGCAATCTTCTCTTCCGCTTCGGTCTTCTCTTTCAGAAGCGTTTCTTTGCCTTCGTTGAGTTCATCCCGCAGCTCTTTTGTGTCTCTTTCCATGGCGTATACGCCATAGGTTTCAATTTCTTCCTTCATGGGTGCATGATAAGCCTTATACTCATCGGAGTACGCCATGAAGCTGTGAGACTCCTTGGTCTCGATGAAAAGATCTGTCACCTTGTCCAGCTTGAAATCCTCATCACTTACATAACCATAGAAGTCGATGGATCCGTCTCCGATATTTGTCTGCCCTCTTTCAATGCTGATATAGAGAGGAGAAATAACAAAACCGACGACCTTAAAAGACCCTCTCTTCAGAGAATCTCTGATTTCGCTGTCTTCAGGAAGAGATAAGGTGACTTCATCACCTATATTCAATCCTAGGGTATCCTTTGCCCCTTCTTCCAGGATGATTTCCGCCTGACTTTCAGGAAGTCTGCCTTCCACGACCATTGGCCTGTTAAGAGGCTTCTCTTCTCCTAGGGGAAAACTGTAAATCTTGATGACGGATGTCTGATCATCTGCTGTGATGAAGGCATCCATGCTATAGCTTTCCTTGATAATATAGGCCTCTTCAAGGGAACGGATCTTTTGAAGATCCTCCTCGGAGAAACCAAGTGGAGACATGATTCTATAGTCCGCCAGATCATAGTCCTTGTAGTAGGCATCTGCAGACAGAATCATATCCGGCTCTGCCGCCTTGATGCCCGCAAAGAATCCTACACCAAGAACGATCATGGCCATGATGGAGAGAAACCTTGATTTGCTGTTGTATATGGCTCTTTTGAGATCTTTAAAAAATGATTTCTGCTTCATTTACCACTCAATCCTTTCCACTGGAACAGGATTTTCGTTGACATAGAATTCTCGTACCTTTCCGTTCTTCATGCGGATCACTTTGTCCGCCATGGCCGTAAGCGCCGCATTATGGGTGATGACCACCACGGTGACGCCTCTTTCTCTTGAGGTGTCATGAAGAAGCTTCAGGATATTCTTTCCTGTCTGATAATCAAGTGCTCCAGTAGGTTCATCGCAGAGAAGAAGTTTCGGATTCTTCGCGATGGCCCTTGCAATGGCGACTCTCTGCTGCTCTCCACCGGAAAGCTGGGACGGGAAGTTATCGGCACGGTCTTTGAGACCCACCATGTCAAGAACCATGGCGGCATCCAGTGGATTTTTGGAGATCTGGGAAGCCAGCTCCACATTTTCCACTGCGGTGAGGTTCTGGACAAGATTATAGAACTGGAAGACAAATCCGATGTCAAATCTTCGGTATTCTGTGAGCATCTTTCTGTTGTATTTACTGATGTCTTTTCCATCTACCATTATATTTCCGCCGTCGGAGAAATCCATTCCTCCAAGCAGGTTTAAAACAGTGGTCTTACCGGCACCTGAGGCACCTACAACCACTGTGAAATCCCCCTGTTCGATGTTGAAGTCCACGCCGTCCACGGCGGTGATGGTCACTTCACCCATCTGATATCTTTTCTGTACGTTCTTTAACTCTATAAATGACATTTCTGATCACCTTTACCTTAAAATTTAATTCACTCATTTCAGACTGACTGACCGTAAGTCAGTTAATACTCTGAACATACTATACTCCCCTCACCTTAAAAAAACAATATGATAAAGAAGATCTTCTGAAGATATTTTTCAAGGCACTCCTGAGTACTGATAATCGCTATATTCTTCCCTTTGCCCGTATTGTAAAGTGCTGATTTTGCAGTTATAATTTAGATATAAATTGAAATATCAGAATTTTTAAATGAAATTGAATGATGTAATAGAAATGCATACCTTAATAGTAGGAGGAAATCTATATGGATGGAAAAGTAAAAATTGGTCTCATCGGACTGGGGTCCATCTGCAGAAAAGCATATATGCCTGTTCTCACTAGAGAAAGGGACTGGACTCTGGCAGGATGCTACAGCAGAACACCGGAAAACAGAAAAGCTTTTGCAGAAGAATATCGTATTAATGAATATGAAAGCCTGGAGGCCTTATCAGAAAATGTAGATGCAGTAATCATAAATTCTTCCACAGAGAGTCATTTTGAGCTGGCTGAATTTTTTCTTGAAAAAGGGATTCATGTACTGATTGATAAACCTCTTGCTTCCACGGTGGAAGAATGCGAGAAACTCGTATTTTCCTCTGTACACAACAAAGCTAAGCTCATGGTGACCTTCAACAGAAGGTTCGCACCACTTTATAAGATGATGAAAGACAATATCACGTCCACATCACTGATCCGGATTGTGAAAAACCGTACCGATCGCATCGGACCGCAATCTTCCGAATTCACCATCAATGATGACTATATCCATCTAGTGGATACAGCCAGATGGTTCTTTGACGGAAAACTCATTGTCGTGGATGGCACTATGGCTGTGAACTCTGATGATCATCTCATCTATGCAAACCACTACTACAGCAGCCCTGAAGGATGTAGAATCGAAACACTTCTTCACAGAGATGCTGGAAAAACCACAGAAATCATTGAGGTCATCACTGAAGGCAAGACCCTACGGGTCACAGATCTTGCAACCCTTGAAATCGAAGAGAACAATAAGAAAACCATCATCTCTCCTTCCCAGTGGGATACAGTGGAGAAAACAAAAGGATTTGAAGATGCCATTCTTCACTTTGTTAGTTCTGTCATCACAAATCAGGAATCTGAATCCTCAGGCATGGACGCACTGGCTACACAAAGAGTCATTGAATCCATTGTGAGAAGCAACTAAATAAACTAAATAGAAATAAATGACCTCTGAAAGTCTACGAAAAGACTTTCAGAGGTCATTTATCTTTATCTGTATTTCTTGAATGATTCAGGAGGACTGAATTTGAGATCTTTTAATGTTCCTGATTGGTTCTTCATGAATAATACATCTGATATTTACTCTTTGGTTTTTCAGGTAAAGTCATTTTAATTTTGCCCTCGGAAATCAATGGATAAATATAGGTTTTCATAAAATAACTGGGTCCTTCAAATCCAAATTTTTCAGCAAGATCTTCTCTAGACCGTGGAGTAATGCAGTAATTCAAAATTTGCTGCTCATAATCGACGACCTTCTCTTGCCCGATGATCTTGTTGTAGAATATAACTTTAAAAACGCCTCTCCTATCAATAAACACTGGAGGAGGCATATCAGCTTTCTTAAGCTCAGCCATGACAGTAGGAATCCCGGAAAATCTATTTTCTGTATCGATCAAAATCTCTAATGCTCCTGCTAAGTATGGATTTCTGGTGTCTGCAGCTACCTTACCTAAATCATCTACAGTAATTCTCCCGTATAACCCGCCTGGGTTCTCGAGCTCTAACCTATCCTCATACATGACTAGTCTTATTGGCGAACGTTCCGTATGAACACTATAATCTCTGTGTACAAGTGCATTAAGTATTATCTCTCTAACTGCCTTTATTGGGTATTCTGGTTTATCCGCACGAGTACCATCTTCGGTGACTATAGTTTTAACCTTCATATTTCTTCGGACAAAAGCTAATGTACTTTCCATCATCTGAGATATGGTACCATCAAACCGCTTATTATCTACAAACCGCTCTCCATCCTCACCCAGTTCACCCATCTCTTTACCCTGTATCACCATTGCTGTAACACTTAGCTGCGGAAAAAATTCTTGTGGATATTCACCAAGAAGCATTAGTCCTGCCAGAGTAGGTAACCCGTATTGACTAATACCTTGCGTTTCTAGTATCCGTTGATCATCAAGATTTGCTAGATTCATTTTTTGTCTGCGTAGCTTTAGAAGATATTCTGTAATATTATCTTTTTTTAAATACTCCATAGTTGCTCGTTCGACAGTCCGCAGTTCATCATGAATTCTTCTCTTAAATGCTTCATAGCTATATATTTCGTATTCAGTCATAGGCAGATCAGAATCACCCACTCGAATATAAGACCCTCTTAGTCTTCCAGCACCTCTATAAAAGCACGGCTTATCATAAATGTCACACTCTGCAATTTCTGCACTGACAATAACCTTATCCTCAACTTTTGCAACTGTAAATAGTGGCTTGCCGATAGGTTCCATTTGCAGAGATTGTTCCATTACTTTCTTTTGAAGATCTTGAGCATCATATACACCTACCACTTTGTATCCTGCCTCTTCATCAATTCCAAATACAATAATTCCCCCACCAATTTGATTAGAAAAGCTCGATAACGTGTCATAGAGTTTAGTTGGTGTACCACCTAATGCTTTTTTAATTTCTATATGCTGTTTTTCACATTTTTCAGAAGTAATCTTATTGACTAATTGCACTAATTCTTCTTCTAACATCAGAATCCCTCCTCATTAACAATAATTATAGTATCATTTTAGACGAATATCAATATTTTAAGTAAATATTTTATCATTTTAGTGAAATTATAATTATTTTACACGAATTTTAGTGCAATTTTAGTGAAATCATTCTTCTAAAATATTATGAATTTAATACTATATCTTGAGGTGTCTCTATCAGTGGAGTTGAATTAAGATCTTAGTATATTGTGATTGTATTCACCGAGTACCTGCTATGTCCTGTAATGATTCTGTGCTTATCCTATCCTTCTGCTTGGGGTTATACTTGCTGTATAGAAATAAATATTGTTAAATTATTTAAAAATTCAGCACTTCAGCTTGAGGAGTTTTACTCGTCATAGGATATGTAGAACTGACTTCCACTTATTCCATCAATGGATCCTTCATCTTTGCTAAAAGTATAGATTTCATCTGAAATCAGCGTAATCCCGAAATTTTCAAGCACAGCTCTTGCTGTAAAGAACTCCATTTCATAGAGCTCCTCTGGAAGGTTCACCTTAAACGCCTTGAACTTATAACCATAGTCTTCCTCTGATAAGGAATTATTGGATTCAACTTCCTCGAAAGGTATCTCCATGACCTTTTTACCGATCTGATCATAGATCACGACGTTTGCCTCATCTAAAGATTCGAGGAAAGGACTGGTCTCTTCTAGTCTTGCTGCAATATCCATGGTCAAAGTTTTATCCACATCAATGCCGATGCTGCTTAGATCTATCGCAATATACTGATCCAGATAGATTTCTGGAAGAGCTTCCTGCACATTACCTTCTTCTGTTTCAATCACAGCATAAAGCTTAACGGTATGATCTGGCTTGATGGCAAGATTTGCAACGTAAGAAACCTCATCGATCTTTCTTGCTTCCACTTTCTCATATCCTGATACAAGATAGAACTTATCCGCTTCCCTCACAAGTTTAGGAACGAGTGAAACAGTAAGCATCATTTTTCCATTTCTGAAAGCGAGCTTCGTTTCACTTGATTCGATCAGGCTGTTACTGCTCTTGATCTCTTCAAGTATTCTTGATTCCATAGCTCCGTAATTATCATTGAAAGATAAGCCGAATAAGGAGTTCTGGAGATTACTAATTTTATTCTCCAAGCTATAATAGTTTGTTGCCAGTATTAATGTATTGGCTAGAAGGATAATGATGATGACTGCTGACAGCAAATATGATGGTCTCTTATTATTGTCCATAAGGTGAATTCCTCCCGATACTATTTTCCATATATTTATACTTAATAATATCATATTACTACTGATTCCAAAACATAGAATGACAAAGTTGTAACATGAGAATCAGGGATTAATATAAAACCTTCTCAAAGAAGATGCTCAAAGAAAATCAGGAACCAGCCGCATTTTCTGCTGCAGGTTCCCGATCTTCTTTTGCTGTTTATTTCAGTGGTTCAAGTTTCGCTGTAAAGTGTCTGAGTATTTTAGGTTCCCAGGTGATTCTGTAACCCTTGATCTCATCTTTTCTCTTCTTGATTTCGATCAGTGCTTCCACGATTACATCTAAATGAGACTGTGTATAGACTCTTCTTGGCACTGCTAGTCTGGTGAACTCGAATTTCGACTCCAGCTGCTCTCCGGTATCCGGATCGTTTCCAAGCATGTAGGATCCGATGTCACAGCTTCTGATTCCCGCCTCGATATAAAGCTCAACAGCCAGCGCCTGCGCTGGAAATTCATTGTACGGAATCTGTGGTAGAAGCTTCTTGGCATCCAGGAACACCGCATGCCCACCTACTGGACTCTGATAAGGTATGCCTGCTTCTTCAAGTTTTCCTGCCAGGTATTCCATCTGACCGATACGATATCTTAAGAAGTCCTCATCTACACCTTCCTGAAGACCTACAGCAATGGCTTCCAGGTCTCTTCCTGCAAGTCCGCCATAGGAAATGAATCCTTCCATAGGAATTGTGTTTGCCTTCACTTTCTCAAAAAACTCCGCATCATTTTTGACACCGACAAGACCCCCGATATTCACAATGGCATCTTTCTTGGAACTCATGGTGAAGACATCTCCATAGCTGAAGATCTCTCTTGCTATTTCTCTGATGCTCTTGTTTTCATAACCTTCTTCTCTTTGCTTGATGAAGTGGCAGTTTTCTGCATAACGTGCTGCATCGATGATGACCTTGATTCCATTCTCTTTTGCAATCCTCGATGTTTCTCTGATGTTGGCAATAGATACAGGCTGCCCGCCTGCACTGTTGTTTGTGACTGTGATGATGATGGCACCGACATTTTCCTTGCCGTACTCTTCTATGAGCTTCACAAGTCTTTCATTGTCCATGTTGCCCTTGAACGGCGCGTAGGATTCTGTATCCAGCGCTTCTTTCACAACACAGTCAACGGCTCTTGCACCTGCGATTTCCACATGGGCTCTTGTTGTATCAAAGTGCATATTGGAAATGGACACTTTACCTTCTCCAAGCAGAATCGGCATAACAACCTTTTCTGCAGCTCTTCCCTGATGCACCGGTTGAATGAATTCATATCCGAAGATGTCTTTTGCAGATTTCTGCAGTTTGAAAAAACTCTTGGAACCTGAATAGGATTCATCGCCAAGCATGATGCCTGCCCACTGGTCTGCACTCATGGCACCTGTTCCGCTGTCTGTAAGAAGATCGATGTAACAGTCCTCAGCCGCCAGGCTGAATACATTATAATCCGCTTCTCTGATCTTCTCTATTCTCTCATCCCTTGTCAGAATCTTGATCGGTTCAACCATCTTGATTTTGAAAGGTTCCGCAAAGTATTTAACACTCATTAATAATCCCCCATCTAATATGTATTAGCCCCTACCATACTACTTGTCCTGCCAGCTTGAAATCTGTTTTTTCCTAGACTATTGCTACTACTTCAATTTCAACCAAAGCATCCTTAGGAAGCCTTGCCACCTGGAATGCGGATCTTGCTGGATAATCACCTGTGAAAAACTCCTTGTATACTTCATTCATTTTTCCGAAGTTCGCCATATCACTGAGATAAACCGTTGTTTTTACAATCTTGTCCATACTGGATCCAGCTTCTTCCAGGATTGCCTTAACATTCTGCAGTGACTTTCTGGTCTGCAGTACGATATCATTGGCTACCATTTCACCCGTTTCAGCATCCATTGGCAGCTGTCCTGATGTATAAATCAGATTTCCAGTCATGATTGCCTGTGAATAAGGTCCGATTGCACCAGGCGCTTTGCTGGTTGCTATTACTTTTTTCAAGATAATCCCTCCATTTTTTCTGTAAATGTTTACAGAATTATTATAGTACATATCCATCTTATCACACAAGGCCAGACCTTGAGAAATCAGGTGAATTTTAAATCTGAATTTTATCTTCACTGAAAAAATTATTGCCCATCCGCAAAGGATGGGCAATAAATGATGTTATTAATCGATACTTCTCCCAAAAAGAAGTGTGGAATAGAACATTCCATTAAGGCACACATCACGTGCCAGACTTCCTTCTTCATAGAATCCGAGAGACTTATAGATATCCTGGATCTTGAAAAGATCTTCTCTTACTCTTAAATTCACTTTTCTGATGATACCTTTTCCTTTGCAGGTCAGGATCATTCTAGAAATCAGTTCCTTCCCCAGTGAGCTGATCAGTTCATCAGAAAGCAGGCTTAAAGTAAGATTTCCTACATGCCTGAACTTTTCAGAATTCTTCTGAGTGAGCACGACGATTCCCGATAAATAACCGTCGATAAACCCGAGGAGGATATTTCCTTGACCGAATCTATCCATCATGTCATCGTAAGTTCCTTCTTCCACAGGAGTTTCGTTCCAATCATGCTCCCCAAAGGTGTTTCTGGTATTTTCACAGGTATTACGTACAAATTCTTGAATGTCTGAAAAATCATCAGGATTTGGTCTCCTGATGACGATACTCGAATTTTCTTCTATTGCCGTCATTTTATACCCCACACACATATATTCATTTCACTTATTAAGTAATATGCATAGTAATTATACTTTTTTGTCTCCAATTTGTAAACTATTTCTATCATATAGTGTTATATTTTCACATATTCTGTGCTCTTTTAAGCTTTTTTTAACGAAAATCTGCAAATGATAAGAGCAGATTTCTCCGCTCTCATTTATCAATCTATCTTTATTCACTATATCTTTTTATGAAGGATCCGAGGTGATTATGGGTTTGCCGGTTCTTCTGGATCGCCTGGTTCTTCTGGTGGTTCAGGTGTATCTTCAGGCGGGTCAACTGGTTCTACAGGGGTTTCTACAGGCCCCTTGCTGACCGAAATGGTAATTGTGACACCTACATTAACATAACTACCTGAAGCGCTACTCTGCCTGACAACCTGACCTAAAGCTATTTCACTATCTACAGCTGCTACAGCTGCTTTCAAGCCTTTGGATTCCAGTAAAGCTACAGCGGCAGATTGGGTCATCCCAACAACATCTGGTACCACCACCTGCTGCACAGGTTCTTTTCCTGAACTCACCGTGATTGTTACTGTACTCCCCGCTTCCACTTCTTTTCCAGATGAGATATCCTGTGAAATCACATTTCCCTTCGCCACTTGACTGGAATAGCTCTCTTTGACCTTCATCAGAAGATCAGCTTCTTTAAGTGCATTTTCAGCCTGTGCCCGTGTCTTGCCGATCAAGGAAGGAACTACAGCTTTGTTTTCTTCTGATGAACTGCCATAAGGGCCACGACTCACACTGAAACTGACAGTGGTGCCTTTCGGAACCTCCTGGTTTCTTGGTGGTCTCTGATAGAAAACAAAATCTTTTTCCACACCATCTACATATTCAAGATGTATATCAGCTATCAGATCATTTTCTTCCAATGCTTTCACTGCTTCCTCTTGATGAAGTCCGATAATATAAGGAATGATGACAAGCTCTGATGTCTCATCAGGTTCTTCAAGAGGATCCTCTTCTTCACCTGACTCAGGTTCTTGTTCATCCGGTGTTTCCGTCTCCTGCTTTTCGGGCTCGATTGGATTTTCAGGAAGAACTACAGCTGAAGGATCTATCTTTTTTCCAAGCATTTCGCTCAGTCTTTTATTGTAGGTGACAAATCCGTATAGAAATCCTATGGAAACTACTATAAATAATATAATTGCCAGTGATTTCTTCCCCATAAAACTGCCTCCTTACTATATATCTTTTTATTATCTTTAATTATATCATAGGATGTATATAAATCCCACGAAAAAAAAGATGCAGATTATTACACCTGCACCATTTCTATAGACATTTCAATAGACATTTATTGATTTCCCGTACTGATTCTGATTGTGACAGTGGTACCCTTATTCACTACAGCGTCGACTTTATAGTTCTGGCTATAGACGTACCCTTTATCGAAATTATTCGATGGATTATATTCATAATCCACATTGAAGCCGATTTTTTTAAGTTCTGCCTCTGCTGCTTCCTTTTTAAAGCCTATGAGATTCGGTACTGTGATCTTCTCATCAGCAGTCTCCACTATCTTATCACCTGTGCTCACACTGAACTGGATTACACTTCCAGTCTGAACTTCTGCATCAGGCATCGGATTTTGTGAAAAGATTTTTCCTTCATCCGTTCCTTCATCATTCACTTCTTTCGCCTCTGCTTCAAGTCCTAGTTTATCCAGCGCTGAAACTGCTTCTTCTTTTGTCAGTCCCAGAAGTGAAGGCACTATGATCTCTAAAGAAACCTCAGATGCGTCTGTTGGTTCTTCAGCATTTCCAGTATCAGGGTCTGTCTCAGGTTTCTCGTTTCTCCCTGTTAAGTCAAAATCTGCAGCTGTTGCCTGAATAATTTCTTTTCCAAGCATCTGATCCAATTTCTTATTGTAAGTAACTAGCCCGGAAATAAATCCGAAAGTAACCACAGCAAATAAGACTATAGCTAGTCCTTTATTCTTCATCAAAACCCTCCCGCGGTCATTCTTTCTTTACGTCAAAAAACGCAAAATATACCCTTATTCTTTGTCTTCATTATCTGACATAACAATTATTATCTATATAATTATACCATAGTTTAGGATTGATTCTACATAGAAATAATTACATCAAAATACCGGTATGTAACAACCGGTATTTTTAATCATTTCTAAATTATTTACTTCCAGTTATAGGTGATGCCATCCCAGATCATCTTGCCTGATTTGGCAAGGGAAACTAGTCCGTATACACTGTTCGGAATATCTGCACTCATGATGGTAAAGACAAAATCGCCTTTCTGAAGCTCGATGAGCGTGGTATCATTCTCTACTCCCTGCATATCTCCTGCTTTACTCGCAATCTTATGCTTCAAAGATTCATCCAGATAGAAGCCTGTCTTCTTTTTCTTGTTCTCGCTCTTCAGAAGCTCAATGATGTATCTCGAATGTTCCTTAGATAGATAATTTTCAGCTTTCAGCATCTTCCAGCACAAAGAAAGATCATAGCTTGTTGTCAGGTTGATCGGAGAACCAGGCATATCATTCATGGTGGTATCCTTCAAGCCCATTTCATCAAACTTGGCCTTCAGCTCTTCAAATCCGATGAGGCTGACTAATTTCTGTGTTGCTGTATTGTCACTTTCTACAAGCATGACAATCACAAGCTCATTCACTGTGTATTTTCTTGAATTAAGATGCTTGAGAATTCCTGAACCCTCTACACGGTCTCTGCTCTCTAGAAGGACAAGATCATCAAGAGACAGTTTTCCTTCTTCAACATCTTTTATGACAGCCATCGCTACAGGTAGCTTCATGCAGCCTGCAGATGTCATTTTCACATGTTCATTATATCCATAAATAAATCCCGATTTGAGATCTTCGAAATAAAAACTGTATTTTCCAAGTCGATCTTCCAGATACCTTTTAACTTCTTTCATAAAAAATCACTCCAATATATTAATAGGTCAATTTTACCATAAAAGGAAAAATAAAGGAAAAACTTTAAAGACTAATTGTCTGGGTCAAGAGAAGTACTGCAAAGACTGCTGAAATCGCAATTCTATAGTAGGCGAAAATCTTCATCGGCTTTTTCTGTATGTAACTGATGAATGCCTTTACACATAACAGTGCAACAATAAACGCCACAACAAATCCCAATCCGAAGGATACCCATTCAGTACTGCCTAAAGTGGAGAACCCTACATCAGACTGAAACTTCACTACTTTAAGCAGGGAAGCTCCTATCATGATTGGTATCGCAAGGAAGAAGGAATACTCAGAAGCGACCTTCGAATCCAGTCCACTGATCCATCCACCCATGATGGTGGATGATGACCTTGACATACCAGGCCACATGGCCAGGCACTGGAAGAATCCGATTTTAAGCGCCGACATCTTTGAAATATCTTCCACTTCATGTATATGGGATTTTTCCCGGTATTTGTTTTCTACAAAAATGAGAAGAATCGCACCGACAAACAACCCTATAATGACAGGCAGCGGTTTGAAAAGGTAGGCATCAATGAAGTCTTCAAAAAGAAAACCCAGAACTGCTGCAGGAAGGACCCCTATAATCAGAGCAATACCGAAATTAAGTCCTTTCTTTTCGCCTTTGAAAAATGACTTTGCCATGGTAAAAAGCTTATCCCAATATAAAACGACTATGGCTAGAATCGCCCCTAACTGAATCACCACATTGAACATTCTCGTAAATTCATTTTCAGGAAAACCTATAAGATCTCCTGCAAGAATCATATGTCCTGTTGATGATACAGGAACAAACTCTGTAAGTCCTTCCACTATGGCTACTACTACTGCCTTAAATATAAAATAAATATCCAAAATAAATCCCTCCGTATTTTCATTAAATCATTCCTTATTCATTTTACACAAATTCAGAAGAGAATACTTGAATTTACTCTTAAAACTTTAAGAAAACAGGCATTAATCGCAATATAAGGTTGCATAATTATTTTTATGTAATCTAAAACAAGAAAAAAGGATTCAGAATCACCTGATTCACTATGAATCTTTACCGGTAACTCTGAATCCTTATCAATCTTTATTCTGTTTCAGTTGGTCTTTAGTAAGGTCCTGCCTGAACAATATTTTCTGAAACATTCTTAAAACGATGGAAGTTTTCTTTGAACTCTCTCGAGAGCTCCATAGCTACTTCCTGATATTCCTTATTGTCTTTCCAGAGCTTCTTTGGAATCAGGATTTCATCCGGTACCCCAGGTACCTTCACAGGGATATCCAGGTTGAAGATCTCATCATGGATAAACTCCACTTCTTTGAAGCTTCCGTTTAATGTGGCATCTACCATGAGTCTTGTATATTTAAGAGGTGTTCTTTCTCCTACTCCATACACTCCGCCACTCCATCCGGTATTGATGAGATAAACCTCAGTTTCATGATTATCAATCATCTTTCCTAGAAGCTGCGCATACTCTTCGATTTCTCTTGGCATGAATGGTTCTCCGAAAAGTGCACTGAAGGTGGTCTCAGGATTCACAATGCCTCTTTCTGTTCCTGCAAGTTTAGAAGTATAACCGGACATGAAGTGATACATGGCTCCTTCTCTTGTAAGCTTCGAGACAGGTGGAATGACGCCAAAGGCATCCGCTGTAAGAAATAGAATCGTTGAAGGGTGTCCACCCTTCTTCTCGTCTACTCTATGTTCGATATATTCTAAAGGATAAGTGCATCTTGTATTTTCTGTTAAGGTGTTGTTACAGTAGTCCGCTTCACCCTTTTCATTTACAACCACATTTTCAAGTACCGATCCGAACCGGATGGCCTCATAGATTTCCTTTTCTTTCTTGGCGTCCAGATTGATACATTTAGCATAACATCCACCTTCAAAATTGAAGATGCCTTCCTCTGACCAGCCGTGTTCATCATCTCCGATAAGCAGTCTCTTCGGATCAGACGATAAGGTAGTCTTTCCAGTACCCGATAGTCCGAAGAAAAGCGCTGTTTTCCCATCATCACCCATATTGGCCGAGCAGTGCATAGGAAGCACACCTTGCTCTGGTAAAAGATAATTCATTACGGAGAATACGGATTTCTTGATTTCTCCAGCATATTTAGTACCGCCGATAAGGACCAGTCTGTCCTTGAAGCTGATGATGATGAACGCTTCGGAATGGATACCGTCCGCCTTACCCTCCGCTTTCAGATAAGGAAGTGCAACGATTGTAAAATCTGCATCAAGGCCTTCCCGTTCGTTGTCTTTGATAAAAATCTGGCTGGAGAAAGCGGCTTGAGCTGCATCCTCGCACAAAACATTAATCTTCAGTGAATACTTGTCGGAGGCACCTGCAATCGCTTTGATCAGGTAAAGCTCCTTCTCTTTTATGTATTCCTTTGTCTTGTGGAGAAGATTCTGATACACTTCTTCATCCATCGGCAAATTGGTTTTGCCGTAGGCTACTGTCTTTTCAGTGATTTCATCTCTTACAATATAGCGGTCTTTAGGTGAACGACCCGTATACTGGCCTGTTTCAATAAGAAGTGCACCTTCTTTTGTAAGCTTACCCTCACCTCTCACGACTGCTTCGTTGATGAGCCTGCATACCGAATACCCTTCCTTAATCTGTTCTTTTCTCAGTCCCAGTAAATCCATAGTTGACATTGAACTTCCTCCTTATAAATCTTGTATGTAATCAATAACAACCTATTCAATCAGTCTATGATTCATCATAAATCTCTTTGATGAATTAACCTAGACCTATGGACGAAGAAGTACATCTAAAGTACAGGATTAACATATTTCAGTACTTCATGGCAAAATTATAACATAATAAAAACGGTTAATTCCTTTTCCATATTTTTATATGATTTCTTCAATATTCCTCAAAAATATTGATTTTAATAAAGAAAAACGCAAGTAATGTAAACGGTTTTAACTTATTATGAAGCTTCATTTAAGAAACTGATTCATTACTAAAAATTTAACATTTCATATTGGGCATTTTTTAATACCCTTGTACTTCAATAGGAATACAACTATCCACCACAGGAAAATTGTGCAAAAAAAGAAAGACCAGAGTCATCACTATGATGCTCCAGTCCATTTTAAGTTTCACCTATTAAACTTCACTATCCGCTAATGCTTTTCTGACCATTTCCACTGCTTTCTTCCGGTCTTCCATGGAATCTATAATATTATAATCCTTCGCTTCGATGATCAGCAGCTTCGACAGATTGTAGGCTGAAAAATAATCCTCATATTCTCTATTCAGTCTTTCCCAGTAATCCCGTTCCACAATCTGTTCGTAGTCTCTTCCTCTGCTCTCAATTCTTCCGATGGCTGTATCCACATCCGCTCTCAGATAGATCATCAGCTTCGGTGCTTGGATATGGTCCAGCATATTGGTCAGAAGATCCTGATAGAGGTTAAACTCATCCGTTTCCATATCTCCCCCATCATGAAGAAGCTTGGCAAAGATCACATCCCCATAAATACTCCTATCCATGACGCTGGATGATTTATTCTCCTGCGCTTCCTTCAGCATGCGAAATCTTCTGTTGAGAAAGAAGATCTGAAGTGGAAAAGCATATCGCTTACGGTCATGATAAAATTTCCCTAATATCGGATTGTCCGTCACTGGTTCTTCAAAGCCGCTTACACCAAGTTCCTCTGTCAGTATGTTCATGAGGGTAGTTTTCCCTGACCCCACCACGCCGTCCACAACGATCATCTCATTGGGTGCATTCTTTTTTACCATGTCAAAAAACTCCTTATACATCAGTCATCACTATCCTTTACATCTTTGTTCCTGATTTTACTATTTTCAGTTTCACTTTCTATTTTCTCTTTTTTTCTTTTCTTTAATCTTCCTTCTTATCTTTTCATTTCTTTTTCTACCAATAATATATCAGCATTATCACATCTTTTGTTCAAAAACAGATATTTTTTTTGCTTTGAGATGACTTCCCGATTGCTAAATCAAATCAGAATCATGAAGAAGAGGAATCCCTGATTTATCATAGGGACTCCTCTTCTTTGGTAGATTTATCTGTTGTTCTATTTTCATTTTCCAATTTTCTAAATCTATTTTCTAAATCTATTTTCTAAATCTATTTTCTATTACTGCTTTCTATGTCTTCTTTTCCTTATAGTATAAGAATCTCTTATAAGGCTAGCTTCAGAATCTCATAGACATCTTCTTCGGTGAGCTTCATCAGTCCGCCTATGGAACCTCTTAGCATGGCATTGCTTGCCATAACGCCTAGCTTCTCATCGCCGATGTTTCTCTCAGACAAGGATACAGGTGCACCAATTTCCTTCAGGAAATTCTTATAGGCCTCAATGGCCATCACTGCAGCTTTTTCTTTGTCTTCTTCTTTGATGCCGAAAATCTTATCTCCGAATCGTGCGAACTTATCCACATCCATCTTATAGACATGCTTCATCCAGGCAGGCATGACCATCGCAAGGCCTTCTGCATGGGCAATATCATAATATGCCGAAACAGAATGTTCAATTCCATGGGATGCCCAGTCTCCATCACGGCCTAAACCGTTCAGGCCATTTAAGGCAAGTGTAGCTGCCCAGGCAAGATTGGCTCTCGCTTCATAATTGCTAGGGTCATCCACAAGCTTTCTCACAGAATCCATGGTGGTTCTGATGATGCCTTCTGAGAATTCATCCTGCATGAGGGTTCCTTTTGTTCCATCAAAATATTCTTCCAGAACGTGAGTGATGGTATCAACTGCGCCGTTAACCGTCTGGTTTCTTGGCAGTGATGCCTGAACTGAAGGATCTACGATGGACAGTCTTGGATAAGTGAACTTTGATCCCCATCCCCATTTCTTCTTCTCTTCTTCGTTGGTGATGACACCACCTGAATTCATTTCTGAACCAGTGGCTGAAAGTGTAAGCACGCCATAAATAGGAAGTGCTTTTTCTGGTGTCACTTTCTTCTCATAGAAATCCCATGGATTCCCATCATAAAAGTAGGCTGCTGCGGAAATCTTGGATGTATCAAGGACAGATCCTCCACCTACTGCAACAATCGCGTCTACTCTTTCTTTCTTCATCATATCCACTGTTTCTATCACTTTTGTCAAAACAGGATTTGGCTTCACGCCGCCCATTTCCACGTATTCGATATTATTTTCTTTCAAAGACTTGATCACGGTATCGTAGACACCGTTCTTGAAGATAGACCCTTTTCCGTAGAGAAGGAGCACCTTCTTGTCTCCATATTCCTTAATGTATTTTCCTATGTTTTCAATGGTACCCTGGCCAAAGACCAGTCTTGTGGGATTGTGAAAATCAAAGTTTTTCATATTATTCTTCATTCTCCTTTAATATATCAATAAAGCTCTTGACAATCTGGGCTGTAAAGCCCCATATGACGATATCGCCATACTTGTAGAAGTACTGTTTGTTTACGGCTTTCCTGAAAGGATAGTCCTTCCCGTTTTCTATGAGATGGTAAGGAAAGTCTTCCCCCATTTTTGCAGTCAGATCAATTTCGTAGATCAGCGGGCTTTTCTTTTCAAAAAAAGACAGTGGCACTAAGATCAGTCTGTCCACTTCATCTGGATTTGGCTGAAAGTCTGTATGGTTTACTCTGGCAACAAATGGATACATGGTCTGTCCGTAAGGACTGATAAAATAATCCATGGGACCGATGAGCTCAATCTCCTCTTTATCCACCCCAAGCTCCTCCATGGTCTCTCTGATAGAAGCTTCTAGTGGAGACTCCCCTGGATCGATGGAGCCTCCTGGAAGACAGATATCCCCTGGCTGACTCTTTAGTGTACTGGCTCTCTTTTCAAGAACCAGATGGTCTTCCCCGTCAATTTCAGTGATGAGAAGCATCACTGAATATTCTCTTCTTTTTCCGAGAGCCTTGGGGCTGCGATTTTTAAACATGTCTATGGATTTCAAATTACTCACCTGTTCTTTTATTTTAATCGTACCTACATTATAACAGATATATTGTTACGATTTTGATGAAAAATTTGTCACTTTTAGGGTATAATATTCATAGTGTGTTCAAATAGAACTTTAAATTAGCATTATATAGACCAATACACATAGATAAACTAAACAAGAGGAGGATTCCATGAGAAAGATACTAAGAAAAATACCCGCCCTGCTTCTACTCATTATCTTCATGCTACCAGCTCTTACAGTAAAGGCTGATATGCCTGAAATCAATGGGTCAGCAGCTATCGCATTTGATCTGGAAACGGATGAACTGATTTATACCAAAGATATCGACAAGAGGGTCTATCCAGCCTCGATCACAAAACTTCTGACTGCACTGGTGTTTTCAGATTACTACTCCTCAAAGAAAACAGAATACTTGCTGTATCCTCAGGAGGGAAAACTTGTCGTACCCTTCGCCATCTACTGGAATCTGAAAAATATTGCTGTAGGTACTGAAATCTCCGCAGATGATATCATGCATGCCCTTCTTCTGGAATCCTTCAATGATGCATCAACAGTCATCGCACTTAATATTTCAGAAACCGAGGCAGAATTCGTAAAGCTCATGAATGCGAAGGCAAAAGAGCTCGGTATGGTGAACTCGAACTTTGTCACCTCTAACGGACTTCATGATGACAATCACTACACCACCGCCTATGACCTCATGCTCCTTCTGAAAGCTTCCTACAATGATCCCTGGATCCGTGAAGTCTCCATGAAGCAGAGCTATGAAATGAAGAGCAAAAATGAAACACTGGGTTTACTTGAAAATAGAAACAAGCATATCGGACTTCTAGGTAATATCATGGGAAAGACCGGTTTTACAGGTCAAGCAGGCAGATGCTTCGCTGGCGTCTATGAAAGAGATGGAAAGATCATCGGAAACGTCATCCTTGACAGCGCTGATGATGGAGTCAATTTACAGGTATTTCAAGAAACGGAAGCGATGGTCAATGCCGCTTTTACGGAAGAGAAAGTGATCAAACTTTCAAAATCCGAGGAAGTAGGTGTCATCACCGTTTCCTACAAACCTTACAAGATTCTGGGACCGACAAAAGAAATCGAAGTTCCTGTGAAATCCGCTGATACCATCTCCTATTATGGAAATGATGTCAATCTGAGTGAAACAGAACTGAAACTGACCTATCTCGACCTTACACCTGAAGCAATCAAAGAGAATACAGTTGTGGGAAATGCCACAGTGGAAGAACGACTCGTCACAAAAAATGTGAACCTTGTTTCCACTGTAGATGTGAATGATAAGATATTGAAGACTCACCTCTTCAGTTATATCCTCATCGCTTTTTTCACCATCACCTTTGTAGTTCTTGTGCTTTATGTCACCATCAACAATAGAAGAAAAAAAATTGCAAGAAGACGAAGAATCGAATCGGCCAGAAGATCCAATAAATATGTGGATGATTCAAAGAGAAATCGCTTTAAATAATACAAGGTTGTAAAAGGGGCTGATTCTCACATCAGTCCCTTTCTCTTCACTAAAATGTAACTCTTCCAAAATAAAAACATGCAATAATGGGCACAATTAGCATAATTAACTGTTTCTGCAGTTATTAAATGACATTCGATAAAGCGAGGTGACAGATGAGATGACAGAAAACAGCGATAATCAGAAAGAATCAAAAGAAGAAATACTAGTCTATCCCAAGGACGTGAAGATCCCAAAAAGAAAAAAGAATAACACCTTACTGGGTGCAATTTCACTATTGGCCATCAGCGTGGCACTCTTATGGGCGTGCGGAATTTTCTCTGATACCGAAGAAAAACCTGTTCCCATAGCAGAGGAAGACCTTGAAACACCAGCGAATCAGCCTGAAGAAGAACTTCCTCCTGATGTCACTTATCTTTCGCATGAAAAAAATCCTGACAGCGAGAAATATGAATTTCGAGCTGCGTGGCTTCCATCTGTAAGAAATCTTGATTATCCGGAAAGGCCTGGAATGACTTCACTTGAACTGAAGGAATCCTTCAGAAAAATTCTGGATGTCTATGAACTTTATAATCTGAATACAGTGATCATGCAGGTGAGACCTGCTGGAGATGCACTCTATATATCAAATTTGAATCCTCCTTCCATCTATGTCACAGGGGACCTGAAAAAGAATCTTCCCCTTGATCTTCTCGAGTTTGCCGTCGCAGAAACCCATGCTCGAGGCATGGAACTTCATGCCTGGTTTAATCCCTTCAGAGTCACCGTGGAAAAGCGGCCAGAGACGACAGAAGAGATTCTGTCCACGCTCCATGAAGAACATTATGCAAGACTGAACCCGACCCATGTACTCCGTTTTGATGACAAGCTGTTCCTTGACCCTGGTAATCCGGCGGTTCGGGAATTCGTGAAAAACAGCATCATGGAAGTGGTGAGAAACTACGATATTGATGCGGTGCATCTGGATGACTATTTCTATCCCTATCGCAGCACGAAGCTGGATGAGAACGGTGAAACCGTTCCTTATCTCTTCGGCGAGGAAGAAGAGGATTCTTTGACATTCTCTACCAATAAAGGAGACTTTACGGACATCAAAGAGTGGAGAAGAAACAATACCTACACCTTTGTGAAGGAATTAAGTAAAAGTATCCATGACCTGAAACCTTATGTGAAACTAGGCATCAGTCCTTTCGGCATCTGGGGCCATAATGAGGAAACAGGAGGCGTCGGCTCAAATACCCCACTAACAAGTTCTGAAGCTTATACCCATCAGATTTTCACCGATACCAGAAAATGGATCAGCGAAGAACTCATTGATTATGTGATTCCTCAGATCTACTGGAACTTTGGTGAAGCTGCTGCTCCCTATTCCGTTCTTACCAAGTGGTGGAACGACCAGGTGGAAGGAACAAAAGTGGATCTCTATATAGGACATGCAAACTACAAAGTCTATGAGCAGATCGAGAACCCTTATTGGCAGGGAGATGCTCTCATAAAGGATCAGATTTCCTATAATCACTCTCTTAAAAATATCAGAGGAAGCGCTTTCTTCAGCTTCAGGCATCTTACACCAGGCCACAGTGAATTCAGCGGATCCGGAAAAGAGGCTCTCATAACTAACAATGAAGCTCTTAGAGAACTCTATGGCAATATCGCCTTGATTCCTAAGAATCGTAACCTCATCGATGCCAGCAGCGCCGCACCAGAAGACGTGATCATTCAAAATGAGATTCTCAGCTTTATGGACGGTTATGAAGGCTTTGACGAAAGTGAAGAGACGAGATATTTTCTCATCTATCAGTTCCCGAAGTCGGATCTTGATCCCGAAAACCCCAAATACATCTATAGAAAGATCCCCATGAGTACAAGCAATACAAGTTACAGCCTGAACCATCTGGATACGGAAAACTACACCTATGCCGTTTCCGCTTTCAACAGGCTCCATGAGGAAAGTAATATCGTTCTCCCAAGGGAAGAATGAGTCGAAGAAAAAACGAAATAAACTTAAAATCAATGAAGAAAATGCAGGAAGCATCTCACGAATGAAGTGAGGCTTCCTGCATTTTTACATGTCTGTTATTATTATACTCTTCTATTCATTTTCCTGTTCAAACCTCGTTGAGAGAGCCTGAAGCCACATGAATTACCGTGCAATTCCACTTCATCAGTTTCTCTCGAAATTAAGCTTATGGACAAGCTCCACAAGTTCTCTTAAATCATCCACCATAAATCTCGGCTCTGCCTTTTTTATGCTGTCAGGATGGATCAGGCTGTAGGATACTGCAACAGAAGTGGCTCCTGCACTGTTTCCACAGAGAATGTCATAGGATGCATCCCCCACCATGATGGTGTTCTTCGGATCAATCCCGCCTAAAAGCTCACAGGCTTTGTATATCGGATCCGGTTCCGGTTTGTGTTTCAGTGTAGACTCCGGAGTGATCAGCACTTCAAAATAATCTGAGAGGCCCAGCATCTCAAGACTTCTTCTGGCCATCCTTTCTCTTTTGCTGGTTACAATCCCAAGCTTCAGACCTTGTGCTTTCAATAAGATCAGCGCTTCTTCCACACCAGTGAAGGACTGGATCATCCTGTCATGGTTTAATTCGTTGAACTCTCTGAAAAAAGGAAGAAGTTCCTCCGTGTTTTTCGTATACTTCTTCAGGCTGTTTTCAAGTGGTTCTCCAAAAAGACTGTAGATTTCCTGATCTGTCACCTCAATCTTCATTTTATCGTTAAAGAGCCTTCTGAAAGACTCATATATGAGTTCATTTGTATTGGCTACAGTGCCATCCAGATCAAATAATACTGCTTCTATCATATTTTTTACACCTTATCCTTTGTTTTTCATTGTATCAATTATACCAGAGAATTAAAAACTTCAACCTGAACTTTTTTTACGTATGCACAGATGAAGAAATCAGAGTCATCAACATTCTGATGCTATGAAAGCGCCTTTTTTTCTTCAGCACTCATCTCATTGTCAATCTGCTGCTTTTCAACCCCTTTTCTTAAGTTCTCCATTCTCAGATCCAGACTGGCACTGATTCTAGAACATTCACTGAGCTCATGAGCCATGTCTTCCGTGAATACAACTTCCTTCTTGTACCTTAACTGATGTTCCAGACTTGCCCAGAAATCCATAGCTATGGTCCGAATCTGAATCTCCACTTTCATTCTTTTCTTCTCACGGGCAAGATAGATGGGTATGGTGACAATCAGGTGCAGGCTTCTGTATCCATTGGATTTAGGTTTCTTGATATAGTCTTTTTCTTCTACGAGTTCCAGATTATCCTGCATGAGAAGAGCATCTCTTATGGCGTAGACATCTTCCGGAAAAGAGCAGATCACTCTGACCCCTGCCACGTCATTCAGATTCTCCTCAATAGACGGAATGGATACAGGAAATTCTCTTCTCTCCAGTTTTCCCCGTATGGAGGAAAGTGACTTGATTCTTTTCCTGATGCTGCTGATCGGATTGTGATCCTTATCCCAGGAGAACTCCTCATTCAGCACATGGAGTTTCGTTTCAATTTCCATGACCGCGCAGCGGTAATAGGACATGAGTTTTGAAAACTCTCTGGACTTTTTATGTGCCCACTCCATGGTTTCCCCATCCACTATTCTCATCATCTTATTCTTATATTCTTCGTCTTCATTATTCCAAACTGTCATTATGCAACTCCTTTACGCTTCATTGTTATCAATAGCATACCGCTTCTTCCTGAAATTAAGATAAAACGCACAGCATAAACCTTATTAAAAATGAAAATCATGTTAAGATTTCTTAAGCAAACACTGCTATTATAGAGTTGTAACCTGTGATAATACTAAAGATATTCAATTATCAGGGGTTTCGTGGTATGATTTTAGAAAATAGAAAGACAGTAGGAAGTTGAGGAAAATTAGAATGAAATTAAAGAATTTACCTATTTATGATCTGATCGCCATAGCAGGCATCTTTATCCTGATTAATGCAGGATATTCAACCATTGCAAACATCCTGATCGGTGCTTATCTGATTTTTACAGTGTACCGAAACTACCCCACTATTCAGGCAACCAAAGGAAGCAGAGCCTATAACGCAGGAAATACGGATATTGCCATGACCTATTTCGAAAAAGCCGTGAAACACCCCTTTGCGAAGCCTTATATCAAATCAAGCTTCGGATATGTGCTTTTAAGAGAAGGAAGACTCGAGGAAGCTGAGCCTTATCTTCTGGAAGCCGCTCAGATGAAGACAAAAGACGAGCGTTTCAAGAACAACAACATCCTGAACCTTGCCATACTGAACTGGAAAAAAGGTGATGTGGACAAGGCTATAGACACTGTGGAGGAGATCAGAGATGATTACAAAAACTCCATCATGTATGAGATTCTAGGATACCTCTATATCGCCAAAGGCGACTACGTGAAGGCGCTTGAATTCAACAAGGAAGCTTATGAATACAACAAAGACGATAATGTGATCACGGACAATCTGGCTCAATCCTATTTCTTTCTAGGCGAATATGATGAAGCTGAAAAACTCTACGAAAATACCATTGACTACATCAAATTCCCAGAAGCGCATTACTATTATGGAATAATTAAATGGAAAAAGGGAGACTATCTTTCTGCTTACCAGGCACTGGAAACTTCCCTTCGCCTGAAAGTATCCTTCCTTTCCATCGTAGATAAGGAAATGCTCACAGTAAAGTTTGATGAGCTGAAAAAAGAGATGGCGGAGAAGGGTCTGGATGTTGAAACCTTAAAAGAAGAGAAAAAGAAACTGGAAGAAGAGAAAGAAGCCCAGGAAAAGGTTCAGAAAGAACTTGAGGAAGAATCCTATACAGATGACAAGAAGAATGAGTACAAGGTAGACTAAGCCTCGTTTTTTCATCTCAAACATAAATCTGAATACAAAGTGACAAGGCCATGAAAGCTGCTTTACCGCATCTTTCATGGCCTATTATAATCTCCCTGTTTCAAGGATTCAGTTCTTCCTTCATCTTTTTCACAAAGATCTCTTATTTTACCGATTCTTCTTATCTTCCTTTTCTTCTACTTCTTTTCCACTGGCACCTGCACTTCTGTGAGCCAGTCCTCTTCGGACTCTTTGTTCCAGATTCCGTCAATGAAGCTCTCCCGAGGATTATCTACCGCTTTGTATCCATTATCCTCAATCCAGTCATAAAGATAAGCATAAGCTTCACCCAACTCCTCATATGACCCTTTGTGCATCACAGCAGCCACTGTGGTTACTGGTAGCTTCGCAAAGGTGATTCCATTGCCTTCAACGCCGAAATCCGTCACAGCTTCACAGAGTTCAAAACGGATGTCCTTCTCTTTGTATTCTCCGTCCAGATAGACATTGAAGCAGTACTCCGGTACTTGGCAGGAAAGGCCAGGATTAAGCTCCATGACTTCTTTTCCCACCGCAGGTATCACTTTGAACATACCCTTGTAGTCAGGCACCTCCAGTTTCTTCCGATAAACGATCACCTCTGGTATTTCTTTGATCATCGCAACATATTTCATATTCAAGTCCTCCTCCTGATTTTTTAGAAAGGTGCCGATTCTTCTGATCTGATCTTCCAGAATTCTCTGCTCTTTCAACAGAGTCTCCTTCTTCTGCTTTAGAAGAAGATCCGGATTTTCTCCACCAACGAGTCTCCCGATTTCTTCTAGAGATAACCCCATCTGCTTGTAGCTTTGAATCTTATGAAGCTTCAGAAGCTCTTTTGTAGAATAGTAACGATACCCTGAGTCAAGATCTATGTAGGATGGCGCCAGCAGCCCGATCCTTTCGTAGTACCTGAGTGTCTTCACCGTTGTCTTTCCAAGTTTTGAGAACAGTCCGATCTGGAACATCAAATCACCTCGTTTTCCTTTCTATCATTATCGTAGCCTCTACCCTTAGGAGAGAGTCAAGAACTATATTTCATAGGTCTTAAGGATTTCTGAAATCTGTGTATCCTTATGTAGTACTCTTGCTTCTAAAAGAAGCCTGTCCAGGTTCTCTTCAGGAAGATGCGTGAGAAGAAGCCTCTTGACACCGCTCTTCTTTGCGATCTCTCCTGCTTCACTTCCATGAAGATGATGTTTCATTCTATAGGGCTCATAGGAGCCATATGTGGCTTCACAGAGAAAAAGGTCAGCATCCTTGCAGGCTTCGTAAATACCATCACAGAGGCCTGTATCCGCCGAATAGGTGAAGATCTTATCCTTATAGGTGCATCTCAGCGCGTAGGTTTCAATCAGATGCATGACCTCAATGAATTCGATGGAAAGATCCCCCAGAAAAACCTTCGTATTCTCTCCGATGATATGAAACCTGAAAAGATCATTCTTTGTAAGCTTCTCCAGAAGCCACTCCGGCATTTCCGGTGTATAGAGATCGATGGGACTTACTTCCTCTCCCATATATTTCAGCCCTTCTCTTTCATATCTGAAAAGAAAAAGATCTGATATGTGATCAAAATGGTGATGGGTCAGGATGATCGCATCGATTTCAGACAGCTTCACCAGCTTCTTCAGATTGAAAATGCTTCCATTACCCATATCAAGTAGAATCTTTCTACCATCCGCTTCCAGAAGATAGGAAGAACAGGCACCCCCTGCTGAGGCAGTGGTCGAATTATTTCCCAGTACAGTAATCTTCATCTTGCAGCACTCCTTCTGTTTTTCTTTATTTTCATCATACCGGGATTTTAATCTTTAGGCAAAAGTTTCCATGGAAAAAGGCTTGGACGTTTTTTACAACTTCTCCAAGCCCTTCTTCCTATACTTTATTTTTAATTTCTACTCTCTATACTTTTGTCTTTAATGATCCCCTGATCCTACTATTCCACAACATTCAGTTCAGTATTGATGTTGGACGTATAATCATTTCCCAGCCACTTCACAGAAAGATCTTTCAGTGCGCCAGACTCCCTTAAGGCATCCAATGCACCATTTAGAGTATCTCTCAGCTCAGTGTCATCTTTTCTGATGGTGATGGCGATGGGTTCATTGGTCAGCATCACTTCAGTAAGCTCATAGGAATCCGGATCCTTTGCAGCATAATCGATGGCTACAGCATAATCTGCCACAATGACATCCACATGTCCAGCCTTCATGGCCGAGAAGGTCTGAATGACTTCGTCAAAACGAAGCATTTCAAAATCCACCGTTTCATTGTATTTGCTTGCAGCAATATCCGCTGTTGTCTCAAGCTGTACACCTACCTTGAGTCCTTCCAGCGCTTCCGGTTCTGTGATGGTTGCTTCGCCGGCTCTTGTGACAATGACCTGTCCATTGGTCATGTGCGGTTCAGTGAAAATATAGGACTCCAGTCTCTTAGGCGTGATGCTTGTCGCAGACATGATCACATCATAGCTTTTGGAATTCAGGCCATTGAAGATTCCTGCCCAGCTGGTGGAAATAAACTCCACTTCCATGTCCAGTTCTTCTCCAATGAGTCTGGCAAGATCCACTTCGAACCCTACCAGTTTATTTGCATCATCTCTGAATTCGAAAGGCGGATAAGTATCATCCGTTCCGATCTTCAGTACTTTATCATTCTTCGCTTCCTGTGCGCATCCTGAAAGGATGGTTGCACCTGCCAGAGCTATCGTAAATAGTATTCCCCATGTTTTTTTCATTTTATATTCTCCCCTCTTTATCCTTCTTCTTTCGTGGACCAACTTTGATTATTATAGCATGATTCCACTCTTTGTTAAGCATATTTACTCATTATTATGTATATTTATTTATAACTTACTTTTGAAAAATAATTTATGATTTCTCAATCGTTTTCATTTGTAAACTGTTAATAGTCGCTTTCTTCTATAGTTTTTATTTAAAGTTCAACATTCATTTATTATGATATCCCATCTGATTTCCATGGAATACACGTTCATTATTTATACATAATACTGCATAATATTATAAAAGCAGCCGGATGACTTTGGCCTGCCCATCCGGCTGCTTCTTCTGACTTCTTATTTCAATATTTTATTAAGGAAGAGCTTAGTCCGTTCCACCTTCGGATCATCAAATAGTTCTTCAGGTGTTCCCTGTTCCACAATCTGGCCTTCATCCATGAAGATCACTCTTGTGCCTACTTCTCTGGCAAAGCCCATTTCGTGGGTCACCACAACCATAGTCATGCCGTCGTCCGCAAGTTTTTTCATGACTTCGAGCACTTCGCCCACAAGTTCAGGATCCAGTGCAGATGTGGGTTCATCAAAGAGCATGATGGAAGGATTCATGGCAAGGGCTCTTGCGATGGCTACCCTCTGCTGCTGTCCACCTGAAAGCTTCGAAGGATACTCGTCTTTCTTATCAAGAAGACCTACACTCTTTAGAAGTGTCATGGCCCGATCCTTGACATTTCCTTCCTTTTCGCCCTTCACAAGAGAAGGTGCGATGGTCAGGTTTTCAAGCACCGTCAGGTGCGGGAATAAGTTGAACCTCTGAAACACCATTCCTAAAGAAGTTCTCAGTTTGGAAGCTTCCTTCTCATGAAGATTCAGTAGATCCTTTCCATCTTCTATGTGACTGACCAGATTGCCCTCAACATAGATCTTTCCTGATGTGATGGTTTCGAGCTGATTCATGCATCTGAGCATGGTGCTTTTACCAGACCCTGAGGGTCCGATGACGCAGACCACTTCCCCTTCTTTCACTTCAAGATTGATTCCCTTGAGCACTTCCAGTTCACCAAAGAATTTATATACATTTTCCAGTTTAATCATCTATCTCCACTCCTTTACTCGTACACAGAATACTTCTTCTCCAGCTTGTCGAAACCGACCTGGATGATGGAAGTAAACAGAAGGTAAAGAGCGCCGGCATAGATGAAGTAGATCCATTCTCCTGAAGAGTTGTTCATGACCTGAACAGTCCTTAGAAGATCAAACAGAGAAATAGATGCCACAAGAGAGGTATCTTTCACCAATGTAATGAGTTCATTTCCCAGTGGTGGAATCAGTCTTCTGTAGCTTTGTGGAATGATGATCTTGAACATGGCCTGATAATAGCTCATGCCAAGAGCCTTGGCCGCTTCCATCTGTCCTTTGTCGATACTCTGGATCGCTCCTCTGAAGATTTCAGAAAGATACGCTGCAGAGTTTAATGAAAAGGCGATGAACGCAGCTGTCAGGGCAGGGATTCTTAAGGTGACGCCCAGAACATCCGCCGTGAAAAGTGGCATCGCATAATAAAATACAAACAGCTGCATCAGCATAGGTGTTCCTCTGAATACCCAGACATAAAACCAGGACAACCCATTTAGAAACTTACTTCTTGATATTTTAAAAAGTGCGATGACAACGCCGAGAATGATCCCGAAAACGATGGATACTCCTGCGATCAGAAGTGTCCTCTGGGTTCCTTCCATTATTGCAAAAAATTGTTCTTGTGTGATCACTGTCTAACTCCTTCCTACCTGAATGTTATTCAACTACATTCAGTTCTTCATCGATGTCAGATGTGTAATCTCCACCGAGCCATTCTTCTGAAATGCTCTTTAAGGTTCCATCTGCTCTTATTTCTTCCATGGCTTTGTTGATTTTTGTCTGAAGCTCCGTGTTGTCTGATTTGATTGCAATAGCAATTGGTTCATTTGTCAGCATGACATCAGAAATCTGATAGCTTTCAGGATCCAGCTGCACATATTCTATAGCAACAGCATAATCCACTGCAATTGCATCCACATGTCCTGCCTTCATAGCTGAAAAGGTCTGTAGAATCTCGTCAAACTTGCTTACTTCAAAACCGAACTCTTCAGCGTACTTCTCAGCAGCTGTATCAGCAGTAGTACCGAGCTGAACACCGACTTTCATACCTGTAAGCTCTTCCTGTGATGTGATATTGGCATCTTTGCTGTTTGTGACAATAACCTGTCCGTTTGAAAGGTATGGTTCACTGAAGAGCATAGTCTCCAGTCTTTTTGGTGTCATGCTGACCGCTGCGATGATGACATCATAGTTTCCTGCATTCAGTCCAGTGAAGATTCCATCAAAGGATGTGGTGACAATCTCCACTTCCATATCCATCTTTTCTGCAAGCGCATCGGCAAGATCAATATCGAATCCTATAATTTCATTGGCATCATTTGTAAATTCAAAAGGTGGATATGTCGGTTCAGTACCTACTTTAAGAATGACCTTTCCGGATTCGGAAACCTCTTCTCCTTTGTCTGCACATCCTGCTAAAACGCCCATAATCAGTACTGATGACATGACTAGAGCAACAAACTTCATTTTTTTCATATACATTACTTCCTTTCTTCTTTGGTTCATTCCATAATTGTTCATCTCTTTTTTTGAACATGTATGATTATAGCATGGAATTTTCAATAAATATACATTCCTGTGAATTTTAATTCATTTCAAACAATTTACACTATTCGCTTCACATTTTCTTTTTTGAAGCGTTTACAGTTGATATATTAACAATAATCGAGCCTATTTTACGAACAAGGCAATTTAAACCCTTACATAACATCAAATTAAAATTGCATATACACAAATTTATGCACACTTAATGCATCAACAGCAAAAAAAATAAAGCATCAGAACAATCCGACACCTTAGATTGTTTTGATGCTTTATTCAGGAAGAAAGTTTGTTTATTGAAGTCTCTTGCTTCAAAGAGATAAAAACCTTAACAAAGCTGGCGCTACTGACTCAAAATCATGCGCATATACTAACCGTTCACAAAGACCATGAATAATCAGGTTTCTTTGATAGACGTTACATCAGTGAAGATGCAGGACCATAGGGTTCACACCATACATTGTTAATTTTTTATCCATATACGATATTACAGGAGGCTCCACCTGATGTCAAGGTTTACCAGTAATTTTTAATATTTTTCAAGCTTTTTTAAGAATTAACAAACTGTTCTCTTTGGTCATTCCATTCATATTAAAACAATACAAAATGAAAGAAAATATAGAAACAAAAAGAAAAGAAAAATAAAAAAAAAGAAAGGACTTCAGGTTTCCCCTATAGCCCTTCCATACCTCTTCTATAAACCGAGAAGACTGTTGATTCCTCTCTGATCAAATCCGATGATGATGCTTCCGTTGATATCCAGTACCGGAACACCCATCTGTTTGGATTTGCTGATCATTTCAGTTGCAGCTGCCCTGTCCACTGAAACATCCTTCTCAACAAAAGAGATCTGATTCTCTCTCAAATAAGACTTTGCTCGTGTGCACCATCCACATGATGGTGTTGTGTATATTGTTACCTGATTCATAATTATTTTCACCTTCCATACTTCAGAATAATTATAGGATTATACCCCATAGGGGTATAATAACAGATTCTTTCCATACTGTCAATTCAACTTGAGTCGAAATGACTGAGTCAACCTTATCCACATATATGGTTGACTCAACCAGGCAAATTTATTATACTGAAGGAAGTTAAAAATTGTCTTCCCAGCATGATAAGCGAACTGTAAAAAGTACAAATTGAAGTATGTAGAGGTGTATATATGAGTAAAGATAGACTGCTGACCCTTCTTGAAGAGAACAAAGGCCAGATTCTTTCAGGCATTGACCTTTCAACAAAACTGGGCATTTCAAGAAATGCTGTATGGAAATCCATAAACGCGCTTAGAAAAGATGGACACGATATCACTTCCATCAGGAATAGAGGCTATCTTCTGGAGAGCCAAAGCGATCATCTTTCTGAAAATGAAATCAGAATGCACCTGAGCGGAGATTCAGATCTGTATAACTTCATCATCCTGGGTGAGACCTCTTCCACCAATACTTATATGAAAGAACACAAAGATCTCCCCGAGAATACTGTAGTCATCGCAAAGACGCAGACAAAGGGTCGTGGTCGAATGGGCAAATCATTCCTTTCCGAAGATCAAGGCGGAATCTATCTATCCTTATTGAAGATAGAGAGCCTTCCAGCATACAATACAGACCTCGTAACCCTAGCCGCTGCCCTTGCAGTGTCTGAAACCCTGGATGTTTATTCCGGTACCGAAACAGCCATCAAGTGGGTCAACGACGTCTACGTCAAGGGACTTAAACTCTCCGGCATCCTCACAGAAGGAACCATAGAGTTTGAGACGGGTACCCTAAGCAGTATCATCATCGGGATCGGCATCAACGTGAATACTGAAATTTTTCCCCTAGAGCTTCAGTATATCGCCACCTCCATGTATCAGGTCACCGGAAAGAAATTTGTGCGAAATGAGATCATCGGTCATCTTCTAAGTAGACTGGAGAGCTACCTGCTTCTGACAAAGAAAGACCCGAAAGAACTTATTCTTAAGTACAGGAAAAAGATGCTCTATCTCAATGAGGAAATCAGTTTTCAAAGGGGTAGTGACGTTTTCAGCGGAACGCTTCTTGATCTCAATGAAAAAGGCCACCTGATCATTGAGACAGATGGGAAAAAAGTGACTTTAAACTCAGGTGAAATCAGTATAAGAAAGAGAGAAATCTAAAACTATGAGTGAAGCAGTAAAAAGAAAAATCACCACAAGAGACCTGGCAGTCCTACCCATTTTCTCTGTACTCACCGCCATCGGAGCATTCATTCGGATACCCATCGGCGTTGTTCCCGTATCCCTCCAGACCGTTTTCGTGGTGCTCTCTGCCCTTCTTTTGGGAAAAAAAGCATTTTACTCCCAACTGATCTATGTGCTTCTAGGCCTCATGGGATTACCCGTCTTTACAGGAGGTGGAGGGATCGGATACATTTTCACACCCACCTTCGGTTATCTTCTGGGCTTCATGGCAGCCGCCTACATCATGGGAAGCCTGAAGGAGAGAATTATGGATATACGTTTCTATAAGCTGGCACTGATTTCCATCATAGGACTTATCGTGATCTACAGTTTCGGGGTTACTTATCTGTATCTGCTGAAAAACATCCTCTTACCCGGATCCCCCATGAGCCTCTTTGAAGTCATCAGGTATGGAGCACTCCTTTTTCTTCCCATGGATACACTATGGTGCCTTTTCGGAGCATTCCTCTCCACAAGACTTTTAAAGCATACTTATTTCGGCAGATACTGATTTCTTGCTGAAAAATGAATATAGAAGGAACCCCGTTCTGCGTATTTTTTACGAAAGACGGGGTTCCACTTATTATCAGATCCAATTAAGGGATTTTTCATTCAGCATAGAATACAGTAAGTAAAAAAGAACACCATCAAAAATAAATAAGTGCTTCAGTTCAGTTCACGTCAAATGAAAGTCAGTCAATCTATTCTTTTCTTCCTTTAAATAGAACAGCTTCCTCATTATGCCCATTCTCTTCTAATATGTCGATGACAGCATAATGAATATCTTCGCCATATAATTCATTTCCTATAGACTGCAGTTTTTTTACCACTTCTTCTGTCAGCATTTCGATCTGAGAAAAAGATAATTCTTTTCCCGATACAGCAAACACTGCTTTTATTGAATCCTCAAGGATTCTCTGATCAAACGCTTCAATGGTCTTATCTTTCTTTATCACGATTACCTGTTCCATCTGCATTTCGATCTCATCTCCATTCACTATATATTGTGTTATCACAACACTAATGATACGACATATAGTTGAAATTGTAAACAACATATCACCTGCTGTGTTGAAAAGGTAAAAGCCAGTGCGTTCTTAAAAGACCCGCACTGACCTTTATCTTAAATTATGGGGTGAGCATACATGTCAGATGAGTTATTTTCTTTTTTTCTTCATTGTCACTAGTCCTACGGCTACTGATGCTAAGCCTAAGAAGTAGAATCCCATCTCGCTTCCTGCACCGGTGCTTGGTAGTACTTTTCCACCAGTATCAGGCAGTTGAGGATATGTAGGGATAGGATTTGGCACAAACGGAGATTTGTCCACACTATTGACGACTTCGACCGTCTGCACTTCTCCTGCTTTAAACAGGATGACCAATTTAGGTACGGTGTTCTTTGCATATCCTGGAGGTGGTGAAACCTCAACCAGTCTATACATACCCAGTGGCAGTTCCATGCTGAATAATCCGTCAGCACCTGTCGTAAATGTCTTCAGGACTTTTCCGGAAAGGTCACGAACTTCAAAGACAGCTCCTGCAAGCGGTTTATCCGCTTCATTTACTTTCACCACTTTCATGGTAGCTCTTTGCTGTACGTTATGGATATTAAATCCAGTTACTTCTGCCTCATATCCGAGGATGTATTTTTCACTGACTGTAAAGGTATAAGGCATACCCTCTTCGTCGAACTGAGCTGTTTCTTTAAAGCTGTAGAGCCATTTGCCCATTGCGTCGGCTTTAACTTCCACCTCTTCAAGGCGCTCATCGCCTCTGTCCAGGTATACAGTAATGGAATCAGGTCTGTTCATGAGATCTTCCCAGGTCTTTTCACCGGAGACGATGATCTTTCCTACTCTTCTGTTAGCGATATCAAAATCCTCACCAGGGATACATTCATAGCCTTCTACAGGTTCTTCAGAAATTGTATACTCAATTTCATTCATCTCTTCATCATACTTAGGAAGCATGCCGAAATCATAGGTCCATTTCCCTTCTACAGGCATCACTTTCTTCGTTGTAAGAAGCTCTCCATCAGCCATAAGTTTTACCATGATGAAATCAGGTCTTCCTGTTCCATCATCAAGCCAGGTTTTTTCACCTGTAATCTCAATGGCTTTCTTGTTGATGATATCATAGCCTTCCCCTGCAAGTGACATATATCCATCCACTGGCACTTCTACTACTTCATACTCGATGACATTCATTTCATCATCATATTTTGGCAGTTCAACGAAGCTGTACATCCACTTTCCTTCAACAGGTTCAACTTTCTTTGTTTCAAGCAGCTCTCCATCAGCCATAAGTTTGACATTGATGAAGTCAGGTCTTACATCACCTTCATGGTCTATCCAGGTCTTTTCCCCTTCGATGTCAATCATCACAGGAGGAATGATCTCTTTCAGCTTATTCGTGATGGTAAAGACATCTATGGTTTTTTCATACCCTTCAGGTACTTCTTTTTCGTCTATAGCATAATCGTATTCCACCCAGTTCACATCTACCATTTCTACTGTGACGTCTTTTTCCCATCCGTCAGCGGATGTGATTGGAATTTCCATGGATGTTCCATCGCTCTTATCCAGAATAAACGTCAATGAATCAGGTCTGTCTTCAGCATCATCGTCAATCCATTTCTTTATGAGCGTAATTTCTTTCTCATTGGTGAACGTATTGATGATCGTGAAGTCAGGACACTTATCGTCAGGTTCACAGCACTTCTCGCTGAGCGCTGCAGAAGAAGCATTCGCTTCTAAACAGCCTTCTACAACTTCTGAATCATATCCAAGTATTGCCTCTTCTTTGACGCTGTAGTCTATCCTGCCGTTTGCATCGTAGGCTGGAACATCTGGAATAACAACCTTCCATCCGTTTGCACTGGAAAGTGTTCTCTTTCCGCCTACAACCTCTTCGCCATTCATCAGCCAGAAGCTTACTGAATCCGGTCTCACAGATTCATGATCCATTTCCCACAATTTTTCCACTGTAATATCACGGGTCATTGTATTGATAATTTTAAGCCCCGTCACATCCGTAATATAATTTTTCAGTTCAGGGTGCACGACTTCTTTAACAGTGTATGTAATATTCTTACCATGTGCTGATTTTGGCACCAGGATCTTCGTTTCCCAGTTATTTGTATGATTTGAAACGATTGGCAGCACAGCTACCTTCTTTCCATCTGCATACAGATCAAACATGATGGAGAACGGTCTGTCTTTTGATTCTCCATCTCTCCAGATTTTCTCAACGGTGATACACTGAACATCGAATACTGGAAGGAATTTAATATGCATGCCAAGGATGTGTTCGATTCCAATCCATTTAATCTTTGATCCAACATCACTATCACAGTCAAAATCAAACAATTCATCTCCATAACCAACACCCCAGATAAAGTCACAACCAAAAGATTTCAGATTAAGCTCAGGCATTTTTTCCACTTCTGTCTTAGGAGCGATCAGATTCTCTTCTTCTGGCTTCTCGATTTCCTCAGGTACTTCAATCGGTGCAGCCATAATATTCAGCTCTGGATCCTTGACTTCAGCTTCTGGCACTTCCTCTTGAACGGTTTCTGGTACTTCTTCTTGAACAGGTTCTGCCAATTCTTCTTCCTCCAAGAGAGGTTCTTCAAGTATAGGCTCTTCTTCCTTCTTTTCAGGTTCAGGTTCTACTGGCGCAATCTCTTCATTGCCCTCTGTTGGTGGTGCCTTAATTTCAGGGTCCGTAGGTTCTACGTTTTCTACCTCTTCAACAGGCATCTGCACTTCCTCTGCAGGTTGCTCACCTGAAACGACTTCCTCAGCTTTTATTCTCATACCTCCAGGCAACAAGAGGAGAGCCGCGAGAAGAATTCCTAATAAGATTCTTGCTTGTCTTTTACGTTTCATTTTTTCTCACCCTCCATGTTTTTATCCATTCACTGATTCAAAGCATAATAATAGCAGTAACTTCACTCACAATTTAACGATTTTCACACAAACAGCACAGTTCACCTATTTTCACTACATCTATATAACATCATTCTATTTTATTCGACAATAAATATCAACTCTTCAACTATTTATACACTATTTAACAATACAATATTCGCAAATTGTGTAATTAAGTGGAAATATTTTTTCATTTATGTGAATTTTCCATAAAAACACAACCTCAAGTTTAATTCAATATTATATTATGCAGAACAATTTTCTATCCCTTTGTTAAATATTCTCAATCCATCAGAATTCTACACCAAATCCTTTTACCGACTATAACTATCTCATACATTAATTATTTATAAACAACGCTGAGTTGATAGTACTGATTTAGTTAAAAATAAACAAACATCTTCTACAACCATTGATTTTAAAGGTATACAGAAGACGATTGTTTATTCTTGTATTTTCAGTATAAAATTACTTTTCTAAATAAGATAAATTCCGCAGTATTTTATCTTATTTTTGATAAATTAATAACACTTTCCATTTTCTTACTCTGACCTACATGAAAAACACCCCGAAGCCCTTCAGTAAAGGACATTCGAGGTGTTTGGAATACTATATTAAAGTGCTTTTGCTATGGCGATGTTTGCAATATTTGTGATGTTTGAACGGATATCCATTTCGAAGATCTCATGGGCATTCTCCACATAGGACTTGGAAATATTCAGCGTACCCGCTGTGATGAATTTCTTCTGCACAGGTGAAGCCTTGGTTACAAGATCACCCACCTCTTCAAGAGATTCCTTGTATTTCAGATCCGAGATTCTGCTTACAAGGTCAACTTTGATGTCTCTGGTTTTTCCCTTGATGAGATTCTTTTTCTCAGCGAGATCATAAGCTACTCGAAGCAGCATGTAGTTTCTTTCTGTGATGAGCTTTTCATCCTGCTGCAGCATATTCATGACATAGCGCAAGGCTTTAGCCACATTGTTCAGGTAGATTGTAGTAGCCTCTGTTCCCACCAGGAATGCAAGTAGGCTTCTCAGTGTTGTTTCCAGGATTTCCTCTTCTGTTTCTTCTCCCAGATCCAGGAAAGACCCGTCAGCCTGCTGGTTTTTGGCAAGGACTCTAAGGAGATTGTCACGGTCATACTTGATGGCCATTTTTGCTTCCTTGTGTGTAAGTCCCGATACCGCCATCTTCTCTCTGATGTTGACATCGAAGCTGTAGGCTGCTTCATCCAGGAAATATCCTCGTGCAAGATTCTTCATGGTGGTCTCAGACATATCCATCGGTACAATTCTATTGAGGCCGATGCCCATTACTGGGTCTTCCATGGTTTCCAGCATCATAAAGCTTGTTTCTGAAGAGATGATGGAATTCTCCTTGGACAAGTCAAGGATTTCTTCCTTGATCTGCTCCTTTTCCACGCCTCTAGCAAACCGCTCTTTTTCAACCAATGATTCTATTCTTTTTCGAGCCCATACTTTCTGTATCAGCTTGGAGTTCTCTTCAATTTCCAGTTTATCAAGATCGATGTGCATGGTGTAATCCACCTCATCGACTACGCCCTTAATATTGATGCTGCCACTGATGCTTCCATCCACAAGAGCAAATATCGTAAAGGGTTCACGGTCATAGAGATAGGTGATAGTTCCTGGATAGGTCTTTTCGATGATCATGTCTCCGAAATCAATCTCTGTGACATCCAGCTGAGGATTGTGAATTCTGTTGAACTGTCTCAGGATGATGTCATCTATTCTTTCACCTTCGTCAATGAATTCAGGTCTTCCATTACCGACTTCAGCCAGTTTATTGATGAAGAAACTGTTCACTTCCGTATCCATTCCTATAGGGAAGATTCGGTTGTTGCCGATATTGGTTCGGACGTATTCCAGCACTTCATCCTCATCCATGACATTGTCATCTGTGAAGAGGAATATGGTGCATTCCGCATCTTCTTCATCCGCTTCTCTGATGGCGTCCTTGACTGCTTCAAAAGTGCAGTCTCCTTCTCTTGTGACCAGAGCTTCGATCCATTCAGTGGCTGCAGCAAGGTTTTCCTTTGTGAATTTCACCTTGCCCCCGCTGGAGAACTTATACACGTCTTCGTTGTAGGCAATAAGATTAAATGTATCACCTTCATCCAGGCTTCTAAGAGCAATCAGCACAGCATTTTTCGCTTCTTCCAGCTTAAACCCTTCCATGGATACAGACGTATCCAGAATAAAGGAATAGTTGGTTGTATATTCCACTGGAATATCCGGAAGAACAGGTGCCAGCTTCAGCATAAGGATGGACTTTTCCATCTCATCTTCATAATAGCTGTAACCCATTCCTGAAGCTGTCTGTGGATTCACTTCCTTCAATGTCAGGATAAAATCATGGTCCAGTGTCTGGCCCTTTACCACAGTGATCTTGGATAAGGTATCGTCTTCTCTTTCCACCTTGATCTTATGACTTGTCGATTTGAATTCCATTTTGGAGTAGGATTCCACAAGAAGCGCCAGATAGAAATCCACTTCCTCCGTTTCCTCTTCCTCTTCTTCGTCTCCCATATAGTAAATAGGATCTACCACAGAAGGGATATACAAGGAAAGCGTGTCATCTTCATAGGTCAGCTGATCCATATAGCTGATTCTGAGCGTCACTTTTTCATTGGGTAGAATATTTCCGATGGTCACTGTAAAGTTCTCATCATCTTTCTGTTCTAGCGAGAGCGTATTGATTCCTTCCTCTCTGCTTTCTTTCAGTGTCTGAAGAACAACTTCGCGTTCCTCCACCATGGCTTTCAGATTTCTTCCACCCAGATTCACTTCAATCCCTGTAATGATGGACGTGGTGGGAATCGGAAAGCTATAGACACCCTCGATGTTTTCTCCAGTGGTATTCTTATAATCCTGGGAAATTGTGTATTCTATATACTCTCCACAAATGTTTCCAGTGACTTCAAGACGGTTTAGTTTCACCTTCTTGTTGTCTCTTGTGGAAAGGCCGTATTTTTTCAGCATTTATTTGTACCTCCTTGAAAGGCAATTTACTATTTCTATTATAAGCTATTGAAGCATCAGGTTTAAAGGGAAAACTCAATTTATTCGTCAGAAATAAGATCTCTTTCAAAAATTTCATCTGCTGGTATACAAAAGACGTCCTTAATTGAAGAAGCTATCTCCTTGGAGATAGCTCAAATGATTGATCACGTTTTATTTTTTAAGGCATGTCCACTTGGATTTCCCCTGCCGTTTAGACTGATACATTGCCCGATCTGCTCTTTTGACAGTATCTGTATAGGCATTGTCCTCTTCTATGAAGCGGGTAGTTCCTATGGAGACGGAAGTTCCGATGAAACCTGACTCAGTTTCGATGGTTATCTCCTGAATCTTCCGCTGGATTTTCTCCACATCGCTGCGTATTCCTTCTTCCGTATACTGATGTAGAAGACATATGAATTCATCTCCACCCCATCTTATAAGTGCATCATCTTTACCAAGTACTGACTGGACCTTGCTCCTTACAGCGATGAGCACCTGGTCACCGATTTCATGTCCATGCTGATCGTTGATCTGTTTGAAATTATCAATATCAAACATCAGAAGTACTGGTCCACTTCCGCTGATCTGGTACTTTTCAAAATAAAGTGACATTATACGTTCTCCAGAACGTCTGCTGCTAGCACCTGTCAGAAGATCCAGATTCACTTCACTTTCAAGCTTCTCCATGGAATTTTTAAAGTACCTATCATTGACAATAAATAAGACAAGGAGCCCAAGAAATATTACGGCAACAGAATAAAGAATGAATACCGCAATATTATTCGATAAGCTCTCATCACTCCTTGCGCTCACATAAGCGACGTTTTCTTTAATGTCATCCAGATGCACCCCCATGGCAATAATCCAGTCATAGGGCTCATAGAGTTTGGCATAGGTGATTTTTTCCGATATGATTTCCGAATTCAGTTTCTTGAAATGATAATTGAAGAAAAGCTCACCAGACTCCCTGATGCCTTCAAGCTCCATGAGGAATGGGAAATTCCCTTCCGCATCCTGGGTGCTTGTTGACAGATAGCTTCCTTCCGTATCGATGAGATTCGGATGAATCCGTCTGATGGCATAATTCTCTCCACCTTCGTAATCAAGAACCTCGTTCACCCACATATAGGAATCATTTGAAAATTTCTGATTGTGCATGACATCTCTCATCTCATCTTTTACAACCTGATCGATATACTCCCTGTGAACTCCGAAGAAGCCCACAAGATTTCCATGACTCACCGTCTGAAAGGCAAGTAGGGATTCTTCCAGCTCTTTTATGATCTCCCCTTCATCCATTTCAGCTGCGAGATTCTCATAAAGGATTTCTTTTGTATCCTGATCATAGAGAACAGCCGTCCAGAGACCCTCATTATTCTCTTCTTCGAATCTGTTTCTATAAAAATCAGCGAAGTCTTCATCAGAGAGATCCTTTTCATCAAGAAATCTTAAAAGGCGCCGCTCCACATTGAACTGATATAGATCCTTCTTGGTTTCTTTCAGGCTTTGAAGTTCCAGAATCAGATTGTTCACCGTATCTTTAAGATAAACTTTCTTCAGATTGATGGCCATCTCTTGGATCTGCTCTGCATATATTTTCTTTGTCTTTTCATGGGATGCATTGTTCAGGAAAATCATTGCCAATGTCATGAAGCCTGATATAAGCACAATGATCAGACGATACTTATTTTTCAATCTTTATATTCCCCCATTGTTTTCACTTTATGGTATCATCCGCTCAAATTTTAACGAGAATAGACAATACAAGCTATAAGTATATCACTATTTTATCCTCAAGTGAATCTATTTCTCATTCATGAGTCATTTTGAAACTCCTTGTAACGCAATGACTAGACCATGATGAGCCCGCTTCTTGATGCACTCATGAAATGAATAATCTCCTTCCTGATAAACCTCATATTTTTTCCGAAAAAAATAAGCGCACATGCGCTTACTTTATCGCCTGGCAAAAACCCAGGCGCATTATTTGAGACTACTTTGGCAATGAACTGCATCACTTAGATTAAGAGCTAAGAATTGTACCCATCCCACTTCATCTCATAAATACCGTTACCGATATTACATATTTATTGTATAAAAACTCTGTAGTAAAATCAATACGAATCTTTAAAATTAGCATTCTATTAATATAGTATTAACCTTACTATTACATTGATACTTCGTGTGTTTCAGTCGATGACCAAAGTTTATCTTCTGTCTTCCATATTGATGATTTTCGTCTTATGCTCATGGTTTCTGATATGCTTTTCACAGTACTCATAGTTTCCATCGCACTTGGAACAGTATCTGAATTCCATGTTCGGATCATCTTTCTCAGTGATTCCGCAAGTGGTGCACTTATGAATGGTGCTGACCTTTGTGGAAATCTTGGCTGACTCGATGTTTCTTCTCATCTGCTGAGTTTTACTCTTTCTTCGCCTGTCTTTCATAAATCCAGGACCGAAGAAGATAAAGAAGTTAAGGAGTGAAATAATGATGATGACTCTTAGAACCCAGGAGGATGTGATGAACTGGAAGATCACCGTAGCGGCATATATAAATCCAAGATACTTCACCTTCACTGGAAGAACGAAGTAAATATTCACCATGCTGTCCGGGAACGTACTCGCATAAGCCAGGAACAGTGTCATGTTCAAATACATGGTTGTCGTATAGCCTATGGCAAATCCTACCAGGATGGTGAAAAACAGTCCCATAAAGTAATAGGTGTTAAACCTCGTGGTTCCCCAGGCCATTTCCAGAATTCTACCGATATAATAGTAGAAAAACAGACTGATGAGGACCAGAAAACTTCCGGAACCTGGAATAAAGATGAACGTGATCACCCTCCAGATCTGACCTTGTAAAATCAGTTCCTTGTTGAAAAAGAGCATCTCAGAAAGCATTCCACCGGATGCCATATCAACGATAAAGACCAGAAAGGATCCCATCATAATATACTTCATCAGGTCTCTGATGGCGAACTTGGCTACAAATCTATCTAGTTTGTCTAAAAATTTCATGTCATACATTCCCTTCATTTAGGCAAATTGCCACTGTTATATTTTATTCTATACAAAATACTTTAAAATCCTCTTAAGACATAGTCATTTTAACATATTATTGTAATCAACATGAATAAATCTCTAGAAAAATTTAAAATTTACTCGGATCTATATTATAATATAGTAAAGAAGGTTGTTTAAACACTTCTTATGAAAGTGGTGATGATGATGAAATCCATTAAAGTTATTGTTGACATTCTATTTGTAGCTTTGTTTCTTCTGATCACTTTTTTCGGAATCGGTCCTGTACTTTTTGCAGACGGCAGTGACCGTGAGAGGCTGATCACATTTCTTGTGGTTCTTCTTATCTACGGCATCTGGTTCATTTTCCTCACATTGTGGCGTAGAAAAAGTAAAGAGATGTTTTCAAAATAAGGAACACATTAAGCGGACAGATCCGAAGGAACTGTCCTTTTTCTCTAAAACAACATTTTTTTAAGGATATCATCATGAAATAATCATGGAAAACCAGCTGAATATCGTCTATAATCTTGAAGGATAAGAGAATCCGAATTTACAGATCAGTGAAGGTGAGATATAATCACTTCAATAATGTGACACATCTTTATTCGGGCATAGTCTCATGATATAATGAAAGATAGATATGAATTCTTTGGAGGAAAATAATGAAATATATTTGGAAAACAATTTGGTTTATCCAGGCATTTGCAGCAAGACTTATACCTATGATCCTTTTCTTCATCGTCCATGCTGCTGGAGAAGTCTACACCTATACCTGGGATCCTTTAAAACTGCTGGATTTCAAAGAGATACCTGCACTCTTTGACAGTTATCTCTATTTATATGGAGCACTGGGAATGATCATCGTGATACTGTTCTTTATGAATCTTCCGATCATCGCCAGAGTCATGACCATCGGTATCATCGTAACGCAGATTCTGTTCTTTTTTGAAAAATGGAACATTTATATCTATGATCTGAAAGATGTGGATCCTAATTATGATTTCTATATGAGAATCCTGATTTCCATTGTAGTCGGATTCATTTTACAGATTATGTGGAAACTCATCAAATCCTGGACAAGAAAACTCATCTACTATTTAACCGTGAGAACTTCAGCCAAAAAACGTGGTGTCAAAAAACCGAAAACATCCATTGTAAAATCACAGAACATGAAGAAGAATTAAGACACCAAAGGAATCAAGACCTATAAAAGCCCATATCGCAATGATATGGGCTTTCTTATATCGTTATTTATCCTTATTCATACATGTAGGATTATACCTAGATACCTTGCTTTCCTGACAGAAAGGAAAATTCATCTGTCTTTATCCTCACAAGTGTTACACACTCTTAAAAAATAAGAAACATCATCTTAGAGCATATCCTCTTGCCCATTTTTCGGAAAAGTCGCAGTCATGGTGGTTCCTTCCCCGATCCTGCTCTTCGCCTCCACGCTTCCCCCGTGAATCTCCACAATCCACTTGGCAATAGATAGCCCCAGTCCGGATCCCGCTTTGTTTTTCGTTCTGGCCTTATCCGCCACGTAGAAACGCTCGAAAACCTGATGAAGATCCTCTTCTGCGATACCTTCTCCATCATCAATCACATGAAGCTTATAATAGTCCTCGTGATTTTCAGCTGTCAGTGTGATCTTCGCATCGGCTCTGGTGAATTTAACGCTGTTATCAATGAAAATACGAAGCAGCTGCTTCATCATCCTTCGATCCTGCGTTACAGTGAAATCATCAGAAATCACGATGAAATCACGATCCGGAACGCTGAGCTCTGAATCCTTAGCTGTCTCTTCCAGAAGTGCTTTGAGATTAAAGGTGGTGATGTCCAGTTCGATCTTCTTGTTCTCCCCTTTGGCGATGAAGAGAAGACTTTCCACCAACCTGCTCATATTGTCTGTTTCTGCACGTATGGCTAAAATGGCTTCATCCAGTATCTCCTTATCCTCTTTTCCCCATCTCATCAGAAGATCGTTGTATCCTTTGATCACTGTAAGTGGTGTTCTCAGTTCATGGGATGCATCCGACACAAACTTCGTCTGCTTTGAATAAGCATCATCAAGGCGGTCTAACAGTCCGTTGAAAGTCTGAGAAAGCTCCTTCAGCTCATCCTTGACATCAGGCTCTTCAATACGGGCATGTATATTACCCGGTCCTATGGCGGCTGCTGACTTGGTCATATTGATGATAGGGGTGAAGCTCTGCCTTGAGATGAAATAACCCACCACATAACTCACAAAAATACCCAGAATGGAAGCGATGATAAGGGTCACCAGGGTCACTGAATTCATGAAAGAGAATACAGAAAGATCCTTCAGCACCAGAAGATCTACCACACCATTGGGACCAGCCACTTTCTTTCTTTCTACAATCAGTTTATCAGACTCTTCCAGTCCACGATCAAACTCCTTGACCAGAATAAAACTGTCTCCTCTTTCTTCTACGCGAAAGCTATCCGTAGAGGAGATGATTTTTTCGCCTTCTTCCAGGCGCACAAAAAAGGGAGAAACCGCCCCCCTACGTCTCAGCTCCTCCCCTGTAAACTCTCTTCCCGTCCTGATTTCATCCTCCAAGGATGTCAGAAGCACTTCCACTTCATTTCTTGCACTAAGCCTGTTATAGAACTGCGTGCTTAAAAAGACGGCAAGATTGATGATCAGGAGAATACTTGTGAAGATGATGGCATAATTCCATATGATCTTCGTTGATAATTTCAGTCTCTTCATTTTTCTCTCCTACCTGATGATATATCCTGCACCTCTGACGGTATGGATCAGTTTATCTTCGTATCCATCGTCCAGCTTGCTTCTCAGGAATCTGATATAGACATCCACCACATTGGTCTCCCCTTCAAAATCAAATCCCCATACATTGTTGAGAATCTTTTCTCTGGTGAGTACAATCCCCTGATTCTCAAGGAGATAAGCCAGAAGATCAAACTCTTTCTTGGTAAGCTCTTTCTTCATTCCGTCACGGTGGACTTCATAGGTGTCCCTGTTCAGGGTCAGTTCTTTGAACTGGAGGACTTTAGTCTCTTCAGGTTTTGTCTCGCTCTTACGAAAAAGTGCACGAAGACGCGCAAGAAGCTCTTCCATTTCAAACGGTTTTGTCAGATATTCATCTGCTCCGATATCAAACCCTTTCACCTTATCTTCCAGTCCATCTCTGGCTGTGATCATGATGATCGGAATATCGGTAAAAGTTCTGGCACGCTTTGTGACCTCGATCCCATCAACGATGGGAATCATAAGATCCAGCAGCATCACATCATAGTTCTTGTTCATGAGATTCATCAGGGCAGTCTGCCCATCGGATACAATGTCCACATTGTATCCCTCATGGGTAAGCTCAAGTTCCATGAACCTTGCAAGTCTTCTCTCATCTTCCACAATGAGTATGTTCCTCATTCTTTCCACCTCACTTTATGTCTCTACCCTATTGGGTTTCTCTTACAGTTCCTGTTACTTTTTTTCTTCAAAAAGACTGAGGTATTCCTCATAACCTTCTTCTACCATTTTATCCTTTGGAATAAAATGCATTGCCGCAGAATTGATGCAGTATCTCAGACCACCCTTGTCTTTTGGACCATCTGTAAACACATGCCCCAGATGAGAATCTGATGCTTTGGATCTCACTTCTACACGATGCATGCCAAATTCAAAATCCCCTTTCTCTTTGAGAATCCTCTTCTCGATGGGCTTGGTAAAACTTGGCCATCCGCATCCGGCATCATACTTGTCAAGACTAGAGAACAGCGGTTCACCAGTATAAAGATCTACGTAGATTCCTTCATTGAAATTCTGATCATACTCGTTCTTGAAAGGCATCTCTGTAGCATTTTCCTTGGTCACTCTTTTTTGCAGGTCCGAAAGTTCCTTCATGACCTCACTTTCGTCCCGGGTAATATACTCCCTTCTTTTCAATTTTCGGTACAACTCCCATCAGCTCTAATATGAGCCTTATATTTTTATTGTTCTTTCCCCAGTCATGGACTGTCTTCTCGATTTTCGATGTGGAAACCATTGAAATTTTCGTCTTTTCATCTTCTACCTTAGAAATCGTGATATCCATATATTCTCCGTTGGATAAAATGCCCTTCTTGAAGAAAATCCTGAATACACCTTCCTCATCAGTTAGTTCCCGATTTTCCATGATGGTATCTTCTCTTTTTCTGAAATCATTCTCTATCATAGAAAATACATTCTCCATATTCTTATCCACTACAATTTCTTTTTCCTTACGTACCGCCATAAATTCCTCCACCTCTGATTACTCATCATTATTAACAAGAAATCACTCTTATTCTTATTTTACCACATTATATATATCTGCTGCATTCTCTTACACTAAGAGAGGACAGCTTATATTTTCCGATGAATGCTCTGACAAATTCGGGCTTTGTTTTTGAATACTCTCTCAGGACCCACCCTATGGCTTTGTCCACAAAGAATTCTTTCGTATCCGCATTGTTAACAATAGCCTCAGTCAAAATCTCCTCATCCATCTTTTCCTTATATTTCAGCTGAAAAAGAATGGAGATCCGCTTCAGCCAGATGTTTTCCTCATAGATGAGGCTTCTCATGATTTTTTTCACTTCTTCATCCTTATGCGCCATGGGTCCAAAGACCGAAGGTCCGAAGCTGTCAATGGTATCCCACCAGGGCTCTGTAAGCGCAAGCTTCAGAATCCTTTCTGTGTCCTCATGACTAAGCTTCTCCACATATTTTTCAAGAAGCGAAAGCGCACAGTATTTATACTCTCTTTCCTTTTCTGCGTAGAGCTTCTCCACGTCTTCCAGGCGAAAAGCTTCATAGCTCTTCAGAAATTCCTTCATGACGCTTCTTCTCTCCGGCGTCTTCACGCCAAGAAAAGGAAACTGATTACGCATATATTTTTCCATATAGAATCGGTTCTCCTCAGTACTTAGAAGCGTGAGCTTCTCTTTAAGTTCCTCGATTTTCATGGCTTCATTTCCTCCTTTATCTTAAAAACGGAAGATTGATGATTCCGAACATCTGTAGTCCTATGGTGTTGATGGCAAAGTTTGCGAACATATGAACCATGTAGCTGTTCCAGATATTCTCATTCTTTTCGTTGATGAAGTTAAAGAATATGCCACTGGCAAAAAGCCCCACAAGACCAAGAACCGTCAGAAGTGGACTCACCCATCCATCGATGATGGAAAAGTGATAGATGGAAAACGCCATTGAGCTGATGCCATAGGCGAAGTATCGTCCCATTTTCTTCTTCAGTTTCAGGAAAGCGAATCCTCTGAAGAAGAACTCTTCCAGAAATGAATTGATGAAAGAAATATAGATTGCCACCAGAATGAAATTCTCCTTGGTGATCATCATATTATCTGCCATGGACGCTTCAATGGTTCCAAGATTAATGAGGTCTTTCATCAGGATATAGAGAAAAATCAGTCCCGCATAAACCATCAGTCCTAGGAGAAACGATCTTTTCATACCGCCTCTTTTTTCTTTCTGCCTGAAAATGGAAAAGAGATCGGTTCTAGGCATGAACCATACATAGATCAGTGGGATCAGAAGAAATAGGACAATCTTTATGCCCGACCTTTCCCAGTAGCTGAAATGATACTGTACATCTATGAAATAGATCAGGATACAGCCCATTCCTATGATCAGCAGATGGATCCACTTGAACCTCCTGCTTTCGTCCGCAATAAAAATTTCTCTCATCGTCTCCTCCAACCTGTTCTTCTATCATTTTGCAAATTCTATCTCTATTCTTATATTCTTTGTCTACTTCATAAATCCTTTATTTCACGCTATCTTTCCTCAAGTGAATTTCTATAGATCCGCCTTCTATAAAACATTCATCTGATTCCCGGCAGCTTGATGTTTCCTTCTTCTCCTTCTTCTCATTCTTCTCCATCTATCTTATAATGAAAACAATTAAATAAGATTAAAAATAAGAGACAACGAATCCATGAAGGAGTATCATATGAAGATTTTGACATTCACCCCTGATGAATATGAAGGCTTGAAAGCCAGAGATGAAAAGATGAAAAGAGCGATGGAGAAGCTTCCCATGTATGAAAGAGAAGTGGATGACGATCTTTTCAGAAGTCTCATAAGTAATATCGTAGGCCAGCAGATTTCCATGAAAGCTGCTGACACGGTGTGGAAAAGATTCCTTGACCATTTCAAGGAGATCACACCTCTGAAGCTTTATGAAGCGGACCTTGCTGAAATACAGAGCCTTGGCATCAGCATGAGAAAAGCTACCTATATCCAGAAGACTGCAGAGAAAGTTCATAAAAAGATCGTGGATCTGGAGGCACTGTGGACCATGGATGACCAGGAAGTGGCAGATACTTTAGTCACTTTAAATGGCATCGGTCCCTGGACAGCAGAGATGATCATGATTTTCTCCATGGGCAGAAAAGATATCATGAGCTATGGGGATTTAGCCATCAGGCGTGGACTTATGCTTCTTTATGGACACGAAGATATCACAAAAGAACTCTTTCGAAAATACCAGGAAAGATTCTCCCCCTATGGCACCTTAGCCTCTCTTTATCTATGGGAAATCTCCTCCGGAAAATATGATTTTTCAGATCTTTGATGCTCAACAATCATAAAATAGCCTCAGTATGAAAACTATGTTGGAATTGAATATTTCTAATAAATCGGTATACTATAAGTATATTAATAAAGGGAGGATACTCAATGAAAAACATCGTTATAAATGTGTTTCTTATAGCAGGTATAATCGGCTTACTCATAGGTTATCCAGAGCTTGCTTATCTAAGTGGAATTGTTAAAATCTGGGGGTTCATTTCTAGGACTGATAAGGGTATAAAAACTTCAAACATCACTTTAGGCGTGTCCATAATGATGGGATTAGGATTTGCTTCGATTAGTCCTTTTAGTTGGTGGCAAGGCCTTCTGATCGGATTCACTTTCGTAGGCATAGTCATGATGATCGTGTCTCTATTTACAAAGAGAAGAAATAAGGAAAGTACCGCATTGAACTGAAATCTTTAAAGATATCATTTTCTTTGTATATTCTGATACAAAAAGCATTATGATCTGAATATCTTTTGAACCAGTAAAGCAATGATATTTCCGGAGTTAAATCTATATATTAATTATACTAAATATTTCAACCAGTATAGTTTCAAAGATACATAAAAAACTTAAGGTAGGCTATCATTTATGAAATCTAAAATGTTTGTGATTATGTTTATACTATTATTTATAGTTTTCTTAGGGGCATGTTCAAAACAGCAAAGTTATGATTTATCAGACGAAACAATTAACAAAATTAACGAAGAAGAAACTTATCCTGACACTCCTGGAGAGCTGCAGACAATATACAAAAGCATAAAAGATATTGCATCTGACTCTGATGATATAGTAAAAGTAAATATATTAGGGAGAAGTATAGAAATGCTTGATGGATATCCTCAATTACATACAATGGTTCAAGTTCAATCCGTAGTTAAAGGAAACCTTAAAACGGATGATGAGATAAAAATTATTGAAGAAGCTGGGAGCGATGGAGAAGTTTTGGGGGGAATCCCTTATTTAAAAGATGAGGAATCCTATGTGTTATTTCTGACTGAATATAACCAGAATTATTATATTGTAGGTGCATACCAAGGAAGATTCATCGAAAGAGAAGGACATTTATTTCAGCAAGCATCAATCGGTGTCAAATTAAGTGATTATACTCCAATAAAAACAGATGAATTTTTAAAGATGATTGAATTAACACCCCAATAATTTGATTTGTTTAGTTAACTATGAGGAGATTTCAACATGTCTTTCATACAGTTCCTGAAAATAAAAAAGCTATGGATGAAGGTGTAAAAGTGCACCTCCAATCCATAGCTTTTTTCTATCTTTTCATTTCTTTTTTTCTCTGCTCTAAAGAATCAGATCATTTCCAGTAACAAGGTAGTTTACCTGTGCACCCATGGTCTCCTGCAGCTTTTTGAACATTTTCTGGCCTGTGCAGTGACATGTGTGGTAGCTGATTCCTGTTTGGATCAGCTTTTCACCTAGTCTTCGAACAAAGGTTTCATCTGGTGAGATCTTGCTTGGTTTCTTGATGTGGAATCCCCCGATCACATGATCCGGATATCTTCCTTTCAGTTTTCTTACAGTTTCCACAAGGTTCAGCACTCCTCGATGCCCGCATCCGATGATGAGAAAGAGCTTTCCATCCTCTTCCAGAAGGAGGTTATGCTCATGATGGAAATCATCTGGTAGGTATTCTTCTCCCTTTACCATAAAGAGGGTTTCATTGCCTGGGGGCAGCATGTCTTTTCCGTCAATATCTGAAATCAAGGTGAGGTTTTCATCTATCTTTGTAATTCCTTCCACCTTGATGAATCGGCTGTGATCAATCACCTCTTCCGGTGTACTGATATCTTTCATGGTGCCGCTCTCCTGACGGGAATAATGCTTCTCCATGGCTTTCGGATGTGCATAGATGGGTGCTTTGCTGTTGACCCTTAAAAATGAGGGGATTCCTCCTGCATGGTCCTGATGACCATGGGAAAGAAAAGCAAGCTCCACGTCTTCCAGGTGGATATCCATCTTTTTCGCATTCTCATGAAAGCGTTCATCCGGTCCGAAATCAAACAGCATCTTTTTTCCATTACTCTCAATATAGAAACTGATTCCATGCGCTGATTCCAGGTAATCTTTTTCTTTCACTTTATCATTTTCCAGTAACACCACTATACGCATTTAAAGTCCTCCTTGATTTTCTATATTCTTTAGTGTTCTAAAAGAATTCTCCCTAAAAACATTGTACCTCAGTTTAACATACTTATAAAACTGAGGTACAAATTCATTCATTTACTCTGTGACATATTATACAAGTTTAGGACCCTTAGTTCCACTTATATACTTGTTTAGCTTGAATTGGCTATATACACAATTTAGGCATTTCCAGCCTATAGAACAAGATATATCCACCAGTATCCAGCCATAGTTCCGAATCTTACCAATGCTAGAGACTTTATCGGTGGCTTTCCTTAATTATTTTCTAGTTTTCCAAAATGCCATTGGATGATTTCTAATTCGATCTAGAATATCCTTGTCTTCAAAGAGTAGCTCAGGAATGTATTCTCCGCTTTCAAACTTATCCAGAAATTTCTTTTCTTCCATAGTTAGGACCATCAAATCAGAAATGTACTCTTTAACAAGCTTCTTTGCAAACTCCAGCTCAAACTCATCCTTCCTTTTAATTACAGGGAACAGATCCCTTTTTATCTTTTGGTTTGTAATGGAGTCTATAGCCTTGGTATCAAATATCTTGTTAATACTTTTTCTATCCCTCGTTGATATGGCCGAATAGAATACAACGCACTTTCTTAGCAGTTCCTCTTCTGATTCATCAAAGAGATCAAAGTAAATCATATTTCTTACATCATATAAATCCCTAGCTGCTGCCCTGCTTAACAATGCATTCATCTTACTACCATAGATCTCAAGTGGAGCTAGAGACTTAACTTTATACTCACTGGAGAAATGCTCAGTGATAATCGGCCTTTCTTCTGCTTTAAGTACATGAGATCGTAACGAATAGTTGATTTCAATCTTGATGTTATCTTTATTCCCGCTGGACCCCATGTAATCATAGACCCAGGAGTCCAAGCTATGAGGAGTCTTCGTCTTTGGACTCATTACATACCCTTGGGACAACATGTATCGATCAATTATTGCGTTAATGACTTCTCGGTTTTCGATCATTTCTTCTCTGCTGTTGGTAATAAGGTAGTCCAAATCTATGTCTACAGAAAGCCGAGGCAAGTCAAAAATAGTAAGGTTTATGGCAGTTCCACCTTTTAAGCCAAGACTTTCTTTAAGAATTGGATTAGTATTCAGATACTCCAAAATATCTGCAAGTCTCGTAACCTTCTCCAAAGTATCTCTTACAAAACCCAACTCTTCAGCTTTTTTTCCTAAATATATTATGTCGTAATTAGACACGCATATCACCTCCTAAATCTGTTTCCTCAAATAAACCTTCCGGGATCATCAGCTTCCATTTATTGTTATAGGAGTTCTCTTCTTTTGCTTCGTTTACAAGGTACCTTATGCTTTTTCCGATTTTACTTTTGCAATAGCATATAAACTCTTCTGATAGCTGCATACCACTCCGATAATGTTCAAGGAGATATCCTACCCGTTGATAGATACCCTGGGTGTCGTATATATCCAGATACCTAACAAGCTTCTTTTCATCCAAGTAATGGATTCCATCTAAGCAGTTCAGTAGTTCTTCAAATCCACCTATTTTATTTAAATCTCGTATACTGTCTATAGCTGTCCGTTCCAAATCAGTGATTCTAACACCAGTGGTGTTCTTCGCTTCTACAATGCCTTCACTCATCCTGGATGCAACATATTTATACGACACATGATCATACTCGAAGTGATTAAATTTTGTTTCTGAAGATACATACACTTCATTGAACACCTGGTTTGTAAGACCGTAGTACTCAAATGCGCTATGATGAGAGATATAAGCAGTGTCGGTTATAGCGCAAGCGATTTGATAACGCGTTGCTACAAGCTGTCCTGTTGTTGGGTTGATTACAGAGTACATCCTCTTTCGTATCTTTTTGACCAATGCCTTTTTCATTAAACGGTCTAGCTGCGAATAAGCTGTTTTTTCATTGCCTGCTAGCTTAGTTACATCATTGATTGTAAAAACCGGATATTTCGCCAGTTCAGTAAATACATCCACTCATTTCACCTCTTTTTACTTTTAGCATGTTTTTCTTCATAATTGACGAAAAGCGTTCCGTTATTAAAAATACTGCTTGAGCCCTATATGTATTTATTTGTTTTTTAATTTTAGCACGTTATTCTGCGTAAGTAAAGAATAACGTGCTGAAATTAAAATTATTTATCGTTATCTATCAATATTAATTCATATACATTTCCAAAATAAACTTTTTGCATGGTATTCTGTCCGCCTTTGAAAGCAAAGCTTTATTATGAAAATCACGCAAAAAAGTCAGCATATGATATTCATACGCTGACTTTCTTATTAGCTTTATTTCAGTGCATTTCTGCTTACTGCTTCACTTTTTATGGATCTTTCTATTTCTATTGGAATGCATCCTTATTTTTCACATACTTTCACAAAGGATCCCATTCCTGTTTCCTCTTGATTTCCGTGAAATCAGCTTACATTCTTCTTTTTCTTCAGTACATCTATACCCACTTCATCTATGAACTGGTTGGTATAAAGCTCGTAGTAGTGTCCTCTTCTCTTGAGAAGCTCTTCATGGGTACCTTGTTCCAGAATTTCTCCCTTGTCTATGACAAGGATTCTGTCGGCACTTCTGATAGTAGACAATCTATGGGCTACGATAAAGCTTGTTCTGTTCTGCAGCACTTCTTCGATGGCTTTCTGGATCTTCGCTTCCGATTCCGTATCAATGGAAGAGGTTGCTTCATCCAGGAAGAACAGGCTTGGCTTTCCGATGATGGCTCTGGCAAAAGATACCAGCTGCTTTTCACCGGTGGAAAGCATGCCTCCGCCTTCTCCGACTTCTGTATCATAACCGTTTTCCAGTTTCATGATGAACTCATGTGCACGAACAACCTTTGCAGCTTCTATGACTTCATCATCTGTTGCGTCCAGTTTTCCGTAGCGGATATTATCTCTGATTGTTCCACTGAACAGATGTGGTGCCTGAAGCACATATCCGATATTGGAGTGAAGCCACTTCTGAGGCCACTTCTTATAATCTTCTCCATCGATGAGTATTCTTCCCTCTGTAGGTTCATAGAATCTGCAGGCTAGGTTTACAATGGTACTTTTACCAGATCCCGTTTCGCCCACTAGAGCGATGGTCTCACCGGCTTTCACTGTCAGATTGAAGTCCTTTAAAATATATTCTCCTTCTTTATAGTAGAAGTTTACATTTTCAAAGGTCACATCCCCTTTTATTGTTCCGTAATCCTCTTTCTCCTCCACCATATCATCCACGATCTCTTCCTTCTCATTGAGTAGTCCCATGATTCTTTCCGCTGCAGCCTGTGCACTGATCATTTCAGTGTAGATTCTGGCAAGTTCTAGAACCGGGTCAAAGAACTGTCTTGCATAGGTGATGAAAAGTACCAGAGTACCATAAGTGAGTACCCCGCCCATGAGCATGTTGCTTCCGAAGAACAGTGTCAGCACCGTTCCTACTGCTGAGATAAAAAGCGTCATAGGCAGATATCCAGCGGAGAGCACTGCTGCTCTGATGGATGTTTTCTTCATGTCCGTTGTCACGTCACTAAATTCTTCAATGTTGAGCTCTTCTCTTACCAGCGTCTTGGTGGTCTTTGCCCCCACGATACCATCATTGAAAAGTCCTGTGATCTTGGAGTTGATTTTCCTGACTCTTCTGTAGGATACCAGCATTTTCTTCTCAAAGAAGATACTGATGAATGCCAGGAATGGAACTGTAAGTAATGTCACAAGTGCCAGTTTCCAGTTGATGACGAGCATAACCACTGAAACCCCCAGCATCATTGTGGCTCCCCAGACCATGTCCACAATCCCCCAGGCTACTGTTTCAGCAATCTTCTGGGCATCGGATGTGGTTCTTGCAATCATCCAGCCTACAGCATTTTTGTCATAATAGCTGAAGGAAAGGCGCTGCAGTTTTCTGAAGCTGTCTTTTCTCAGTTTGTACTGGATCTCCATTTCCAGTTTCCCCGCATAGCGGATGAAAAAGAAAACAATGAGCGCCAGCGCAATGGCTAGTCCTACATAGAGAAAAGCCACTTGAGTCAGTCCTTCATAATCTCCCTCGGCTACAAAATTGTCAATGGCATATCTTGTAAGCAGTGGGAAGGCGATATCGGTTCCTGCCAGGGCAACCATAAAACCGATGAGAATAATAAAATCTTTCTTGAAAACCTTAAAGTAGTTGAACATCTCTTTCCAGATCTTTTTATCCACTTTAAGCTTCATTTCTTTTTGTTCTTCCATTTCAGATCCCTCCTTAGGCGCCTATTGATCTTTATACAGCCATCTGCTGAAGGTCCCAGATTCTCTTATAGAGGCCTTCTTCCTGAATGAGCTCTTCGTGTGTGCCCATCTGTACAATTCTTCCCTCATCCAGAACAATGATATTGTCTGCTTCTGCAAGGGTTGCAATTCTATGGCTGATGATCAGCGTCGTGATGTCTTTGCTTCTTGATTTTAATGCATTTCTGATTCGCATATCTGTTTCTGTATCCACTGCACTTAAGGAATCATCAAAGATCAGAATTCTCTTGTCTGCATCGATGATGGTTCTTGCAATGGCGATACGCTGTTTCTGTCCACCGGATAAGGAAACGCCCTTTTCTCCGATGATGGTGTCATATCCTTCCTTGAAGGTAAGGATGTTGCTATGGATCGAAGCCGCCTTGGCTGCATCGAATATTTCTTTTTCATTGTAATTTCTCTTTGTGATACCGATATTTTCTTTTACGGTCTTGGCATAGAGATGCGGTTCCTGAAGAACCAGACCGATCTTCTTTCTGATCCAGCCTCTTCTGATTTTTTTCAGTTCATGACCGTCGATTTTAATGCTTCCTTCATAGTCGTAAAGTCTCTGAAGCAAATGCACAAGCGTCGATTTACCGGATCCTGTGGAACCTAAGATTCCAAGTGTAGAACCCTTTGGCAGGTCAAAACTCACATTCTGAAGCACCTTCTGATGCTCATCATAACCGAAAGATACATTGTCGAAGGAGATACTACCCTCTATTTCAGGTTCCTCTTCATCAGGCTGATCTTCTTCAATCTCCTCATGGAGAATCTCTTCTATACGGACGATGGCAACCGTAGTCTTACCGAACTCACTGAGCAGTCTTCCCAGCTGTTTTACAGGCCAGAGAAGCATAGACACGTATACAATAAATGCTGTAAGTGTACCAATGGTAAGTTCTCCTCGAATGACCATTCCAGCACCCACCACCAGAACGATTCCGTTCTGCAGCAGTGTCAGAAAATCTGAAGATGCCCAGAAAACCGCCAGTGTTTCAATCAGTTTGTAGGTGATGTTCTTGTGATTCAGATTCACTTCCTCGAATCGCTGGACCTCATGTTCCTCACGACCAAAGGCTCTGACAACACGAACACCAGAAAGGTTTTCCTGAAGTACCGTTGTCAGTCTTCCTTCTGCTTCATCAGACTTTTTAAAGGTCTTCTGAATCTTCGTGAAGAAAATCCAGCTGAAGAGAAAGAGTACCGGAATCATGATCATAGAGTAGAGCATCAGCTCCACATTTAAGGTGGACATGATGACCAGGGTGAATCCGACCATAAAGATGATTCTTCCAAGGTCCACTACCTGAACACCTAGAAATCTTCTGATTGTTTCCACATCTGATGTACATCTTTGCACCATGTCACCTGTTTCTTTTCTTGTATGTCTTTCAAAGGTCATGTACTGGATCTGTGTGTACAGCTTTTCTCTGATGTCCTTGGCGATATTTTCAGCTGCATAGCTTGAAAGATATCCTTTAATGAACATGAACACGCCTCTTAATAGACTCATGACGACGATGATCAGAACCACTCCGCCTAAGCTCTTGCCAAAAGCATCCATAAGAAACTGCATGTTGCCTGGATCTACGTCCCCTATGATGGAGTCAATGGCATACTTGATGAGAATGGGCACAGACAGCTGCATGACTGTCGCAAGTATAATGGCGATGATGGCTAGAGTAAATGGTACTCCATAGCCTTTTAAATATCTTGATAATTTCTTCATGTGTATAACACCTCACTTTTTTCTGTCAATACTACCGATTAGCTGAAACCTTTATAAAAATAGAAAAACACGCAGTACCTGCGTGTTTCGTTTAAGGACAAGGGATCCACTCGTCCTTCATTTCAATTTCTGAAATCCATGAAATTACTTATAATAATTTCATACAACAAAACCACAGGTCGCAACCTGTGGTTTCTCAAATTCTATACGCTTTTGTCATGCAAAGGCTATAGGGTGAGACTCCTACTCAGGTCACAAACTTCTTCTATTATCATATCCTTAAATTTAGGCGCAGATATAGCGTCTACGAGATAAAGTGCACTCATTCTTGTAAGAACTGTATTGTTCATCATTTTCGTGACCTCCTTTGCTAAATTAAATTACATACAAATTGTCTGTAACCTATTTTATAATAAACGAACTTATTGGGGATTACAACCCCCTATGTAGAATTTTCTAACTTTTCTTGCAATATTTGTCTGTTTTCCTTTTTTTCTTAAGTTAAACAACCTTATCTATCTATCATACAGCTGGTATATATTAATTTATTTAAGTTCGTTCAGATTCTGATATTCATTCATGAAGCTTTCAATGAGATGTCCATAAATCTCATGGTCCGGATGGACTCCATTCAGGCTATACTTTCCATGGTTCACCTTGACGAACCAGTCATAGTAGTTTTTTGAAAGCAGTGTGTGATTTAGTCCTAGCACTTTGAGATCTTTAGGGGAGATCACCCCTTTCACTCGAATCAGCGCCACAGCTCTTAAAGAATCTTCCCTATAAGCTGTAAGAAGCTTCTTTCCCCTGGAACCGCCCTTATTCCCATCTATACTTCTCTTCTTCACTTCTTTTAAGATGCGCAGCTTCTCTTTGATCTTTGCGCGACGTCCTCGGTCCAGATCATAAAAGGCAGGAGCACAAACCTCCATGACCTGTTCTTTCTCCACATCCACATAGAGCAGTCCAAGTTCCAGCCTTTTCAGAAGATAGAGCATATTATTCATGGATTTGTCCTTCACGATGCGTTTAGGTTTCGGCACGGCCATGTAGACCAGGTCGCAGGTCTTCTGTCTTAAGGCTGCCTGAATAAGCAGTTCAAAAGTAAGTCCTCGTTTCATTTCAATGCCCACAAGAAGATCTTTCTTCTGTGCCACCACATCAATGTCTCTTACTTCACTTCTAACTCTAAACCCCTGGTCCTCAAAATATTTCTTTATAGCTCCATACATATCTGTTTCAATCATACTGACACCTCACCGTACAAGTTTAAACCAACGGGTTTGACGTGCATTTTTCAATCTAATGATTATAAACTAGCTATTTCCACTAGCATATACCAAAAGAAGCGTATCTTTTATCTCATCCATACTTAGGTTAAGAATCTTTAAAGCCCTAAGCGCTTCATCACCATCAGAAATTCTATTAACAAAACTCTCAATATCATTTTTGATTTTTTCCGGTGTATTTTTCAAAGGCTCTCTAACAAGCAACTGTGAAAGCCTATATATATCGTTCTTGTGCTTCTTAATATCTTTTGAGTTTACGTGCTCATCTCTTTCCTTTCTTTGAATCAAATCGAGATAGGCGCGTGCCTTAAGTGGGATTATTACGCGATAATCTGCAATTGTAATGTTTCTTATTTTATTTTTCAGTCCCATTATAAATTCATAATATGCCTTGTCGAGTAGTATTGCTGATAAACTCACCGCTTCTTCATCAATTGACATAGGAACAATTGTCCCTGGTTCTCTGTCTTCTATGATGTCTAATTTGTCAGAAAGTATTTCAAGCATATATGGAAAATTTGGGTTCTGAGGGGCAGTAAATCGGTAAAAACACTTTTTCCCCGTCGACTTGTTGATCATTGAGTATTTGCCTAGCCTTATAAATCCCCAAAATTGCTCTACAAAATCATAATTTAATGCCTCTATACAAAGTACAAGATCAAGATCCTTCGTAGTCCTGGCATTGAGTCCAGCCTCTTCCATATGAAGCTGCACAGCACTTCCGCCTATCAAAACATACATGTTACCAAATGCTTCAAAGTGATCACTAAACGTTTTTAGGTGCCTTGATGATATGACCTCTGCCATCTATTTGTTCTGCTACTCAAAATATGGACAAATATCCACATCGAGACTTTTACTGCTTCTTCCTGTATGCTTTCGCCTCAGTTTCCTGAGTGGCTACTCACAAGTTCTTGTACAGTCCACAGTCGTGAATTCCCGACTAGCCATCGGTCCACATCTACACTAGCGTTACGGTGCTACAGTGTAGACTTTCGCATTCAGAAGATTTATGCTGGCGTTCAGGTCTTCAATCGTGATAAAACTTGGTTTTTGCTTTATCACCTGACTGATCACCTGATTGATGTGGTTTTTCCTTATGCTGGAAAGTCTCTGATGAAGTTTTTGTACCTTTATGATCTGCTTTTTGATATTTTGTCTGGTAGCTTCTCCTTTCGTTTCTTTATTTTTGACCTTCAGACTTTCGTATTTTCTCGAAAGCTTTCTTTGTTCGCGTTTCAGCTTTTTTTCCAGGTCCCGCACTGATTTTGTCTTGTTGATGTTTCCGAATGGATTTTCGATGGTGTTCACCACCGCGAAATCCTTGATGCCGAGGTCTATGCCGATTCCATTCCCTTCTGGCACATCATAGGGCTTTTCATCTGCTTCTGTAAGCACAGACACGTAATATCTGCCTTCCTTTGTGGACACTGTCCTGCTTTTCACGATGGAATCGTTCGGTATATACCCTTTCTCTTTCAGCCTTACAAACCCCAGTGTGGGTATTTTCAGCCGATGTCTTTCGATCGTCCAGTCAGTTGCGTTGTTTTTGGGGA